>CAJCHX010000687.1 GCA_903970215.1 Acidobacteriaceae bacterium | reverse complement strand
CTCGTCGCGTTCGGGCTCGGCGGCTCGACACGTGTGGGCATCATCGCGTTCGCCTGCCTCTGGCCGATCCTGCTGAACACGATTGACGGTGTCGTCGAGATCAACCAGACGGTGATCGATACCGCGCGCGCCTATCGCGTTGGCGGAGCGAGGCGTCTGTTCTACGTGACGCTGCCGGCTGTCGGGCCGCGGATCGCGAGCGCCTGTCGGATCAGCATCGTCATTGCGCTGCTCGCGATGGTGATCAGCGAGACCGTCGCGGCATCGAGCGGGCTTGGGTTCCTGCTCGTCTCGACGGTCAACAATTTCGAGATCGACACGATGTGGGCGTGCATCGTCGCGCTTGGACTGCTGGGGATGCTGCTCAATGCCGCCCTGACGCTTGTTGAGCGAACACAACTCCGCTGGTACACCGAATCCCAGAAGGGAGCTGAATGAGCACCGTGGAGACTCAGCCTGAGCTCACCGAGGCTCCGGCCGGCGGCTCGATCCTCGAGGTCACCGGCCTGAGCAAGTCCTACACCACCACCGGGCACGGCACCACCGCGATCGAGCAGCTCGATTTCTCGGTCGCCGACGGCGAGTTCGTCACGGTTGTCGGTCCGTCGGGCTGCGGCAAGACGACGCTGCTGAAGTGCCTGGCGGGCCTGCTCGAGCCCTCGGCCGGCGAAGTCCGGCTGCGCGGGAAGTTGGTCACCGCGCCACCGCCGGAGATGGCGCTCGTCTTCCAGGACTACAGCCGCTCGCTGTTGCCGTGGCTGACCGTCCGCAAAAACGTGATGCTGCCGTTGCGCGTCGGGCGCGCCGAGAAGCACGACCTTGCACAGGAGGCCCTTGACGCCGTCGGTTTGACTGACTTTGCCGACGGCTACGCGTGGCAGATGTCGGGGGGCATGCAGCAGCGCGCCGCGATCGCGCGGGCACTGGCCTATCAGCCGAAGGTGTTGCTGATGGACGAGCCGTTCGCCTCGGTCGATGCACAGACGCGCGCGGAGCTTGAGGATCTGGTGCTTCGCGTCCGCCGCGAGTTCAACGTAACCGTGCTGCTCGTGACCCATGACATCGACGAAGCGGTCTACATGGGCGATCGGGTCGTGGTGCTTTCGAGTCGGCCGTCGCGCGTCAAGCGCGTCCTCGACATCGATCTCCCCAGACCGCGCGACCAGCTGACGACCAAGAGCATGCGCGAGTTCGTCGAGCTCCGCAGCGAGATCTACCAGGACATCAAGAGCGAGTCCAAATCGCTCCGCGGCGGCGCCGTCGAAGTAGGCGTTGAAGAAGCGTGAGCTCGTCGCCACAACGATTCGAGAGAAAGGAAGCGCATGGATGAACTCATCATCACGGCGGTCTGTGACTGCCTGACCACTTGGCCTGCCAATCCCTACATGCCGGCCCGCGGCGAGACAGAGCCTCTAGCGGAGCAGTTCATCGCCGCCTTTGAAGCCGGGGCATCGATCCTTCACCATCACGGCGTCGTCCACCACGACTCTGACACGGGACGCCCGCGTATCGATATTGGTGGCTGGGAGCGCATGAACGACATTCTTCGCGAGCGCGCCAAGGGCGCGATCATGCAGTACGGGATCGCCGGCTTGACGCCGGAGGACAAGCGGACCCTGATGCGAGATCAGCGTCCCGAAATGATGTCGACACATACCGAGCCGCATGACACACACTTCGCCCCCGACGCCTCGGGGCACCGGATCGATATCTACACCACCTACTCTCGTGACTGGCTGCTCGAGGTCGCACGCGACTCGATCGAATACGGCACGAAGATCGAGGCCGAGTGCTTCACCACGGGGGCCTACTGGACGATTGACTTCCTGGTCGAGGAGCAGCTGCTCCCCGAGCCGCACTACGGAACGATCTTTCTCGGTTGGCCGGGCGGGACGTGGACGCCGCCGACGCAGGATGCGCTCCACTACATGGTTCACAACCGTCCCAAGGGAATGCACTGGAACCTGAGCGTCATGGATCCCGTGGCGCAGTGGCAGCTGATCCCGCTAGCGATTGAGATGGGCGGCCACATCCGCGTCGGCTGGGAGGACAACCCTTACCTGCCGAACGGCGAGATCGCGCGCCATAACGCGCAGTTCGTCGAGATCGTCGTCAAGATTGCCGAGAGCCTCGGTCGTCCGATCGCCTCGCCGGAGCGGGCACGCGAGATTCTCGGTCTTTCCACCCCAGCCGCCGTTCCCGCCTGAGGAGACACACATGGACGAGTTGATCATCACCTGCGCCGCTGACTCGGCGAACTCCTACCCCGCAAACCCGTACTTCCCGGGCGAGCAGGGTGACATCCGCCTCGCTGAGCAATACATCGACGCGGTCAAGGCCGGCGCGGCGATGTGCCACATCCACGGTGTCTCCAAGTTTGACGCCAACAGCACCTCGCCGAAGATCTACCACGACGAGTGGATCGCACTGACAGACGCGATCCGCGACGGCGTCGACGACGTCCTGATCCAGAACGGGATCGCCGGGATGGCTCCGGCCGACAAGCGGATCCTCTACGAACGCCAGCGCCCGGACATGATGTCGACGATCGCCGGTCCGCACGACACGCGTTTCCGTCGCGACCCCGGAACAAAGACGCCGGTCGACCTCTACGGGATCTCAACGCGAGCCGAACTCGTCGAGTGCTCAAACGACGCCAACGAGGCTGGCGTGAAACTCGAGGTTGAGTGCTTCACCACGGGGCCGATCTGGCTGATGAACTATCTGATCGAGCGGGAGTTGTTGCCCGCCCCGCGCTGGGCAACGATGTTCCTCGGCTGGGAGGGAGCCACCTGGTCGCCGCCGACGGTCGATGCGCTGAGCTACATGGTCAGCCACCTGCCGCCGGACACGAACTGGAACCTCAGCGTCATGGATCCGGCGACGTCCTGGACGCTCGTGACCGCGACGATCGCGATGGGCGGTCATGTCCGCGTCGGCTGGGAGGACAACCCGTATCTGCCGAACGGCGAGGTTGCGCGGAACAACTCGCAGCTCGTCGAGGTCGTCGTCGACATCGCCGGCAAGCTCGGCCGCGACGTGGCGACTCCGGCGCGGGCGCGGGAGATCATCGGGCTCAAGGCACCAGTCGCCGCCTGATGGATACCCCGCCGCTCCATCGCAGCGGCCGCGTGCGCCTCTCGCGCGACGGCCAGCAGTGGGATTTCGATCGCGCCGTCAAGGACACCGGGCGCGTCATGCACTTCCAGCCAGACGCGCGCGGTCGGCTCCCGCGCTCGGTACGCAGCCACCAGATGATCAGCAAGCACCTCGGCCGCCAGGCGCAGCGCCTCGAGCGCCTGGCCGGCGAGGAGCTCGCGTTCGGTCACCCCGAGACAGCACTCGACTATTACTTCGACGCAGCCTCAACCTATATCCAGGCGCAGCATCCGATCTTCGCCCTCAACGACGAGAAGAAGCTGCTTCACTCCTCGGCACTGCGCTGCTACGCGGCGCTCAGCAAGCTCGCGCCCTATCCGATCGAGCACCTCGATATCGAGTGGGAGGGCGGGTTGGTCGCGGGCAACCTCCACCTGTGTCCCGGCAGCGAGCCGCGGCCCTGCATCTTTTACGTTCCGGGCTGCGACGTCGCCAAGGAGATGTACCCGCACCCCCACTCCAACGACGCCCTGATCCGCGGGTTGCACCTCTTCGCGTTCGACGGGCCGGGGCAGGGTGAGAGCAACTTGCGCGACATTCCGTTGACGGCCGACGGCTACGAGCGCGCGGCGTCAGCCGCGATAACCGAGCTGCTGGCGCGCCCGGAGATCAGCGAGATCGCGGTCTACGGTCAGAGCTTCGGCTCGTTCTGGGCGACGCGAATCGCGGCGACCGACGATCGCGTTCGCGCGCTTGCGGCGCCATGGTTCTCCGGCTGCGACCGCTACTACCTGATGACCGAGGAGTCACCGCGCTTCAAGCAGCTGTTCGCCCACCTGACGCGGGCCGAGAGCGAGGAGCAGCTGGATCAGCTGATGGCAGGGCTGACCAACCACGATGACATGGCGCGGATCGCCTGTCCGACGCTGCTGATGGTCGGCGAGTACGACCCCCGCAGTCCACTCGAGGAGGTCTACGAGATGTTCGACCAGCTGACCGTGCCGCGTGAGCTCTGGGTCTTCGCTGACCAGCCGCACATGCTCGCGCTTGGCGGCGGCGGCGATCTCGGC
>CAJCHX010000686.1 GCA_903970215.1 Acidobacteriaceae bacterium | reverse complement strand
GCATGCGGCACGCCCAGCCGGTCGAGTACCTCGACCGCCATGCGGATGTGTCCGGCGGTGGACATGTGCATCCGGTCGAACTCCCAGAGCCGGGGATCGCGGTAGTCCCGGATCCGCCAATAGTCGAGGAGCACGGCGCCGTGCCGCTCCACCGCCTCCCGGACCAGCTCGTTGTATATCGCGAACCGTCCCCGGAGAGCGCCGAAGATCCCACCTCCGTGCGTGTCGGCGCTGGTCCACACCATGACCGTTGCCCCACTCGCGACGAGTTTGCCGATCATGGCGTCGTACCGCTCCACCAGCGCGTCGATGTCCACCTTGGGGCGGATCAAGTCGTTGGCGCCGCCGTACAGAGTGACCAGGTCGGGGCGCATCGCCAGGGTCACATCGAGTTGCTCCTCCTCGATCTGGCCCAGCAGCTTCCCGCGCACTCCCAGATTGGCGAAACCGAACCGGGCGTTGCCCTCGGCCAGCACCTCCGCCACCCGGTCGGCCCAGCCGCGATATTCGTGAGTCCCGGTAGGGTCCGGGTCCCCCACGCCCTCGGTGAACGAGTCGCCCATCGCCACGAAGCGGTGAAACCGATGGGACGCCTCCTCCCCCGAACCGGGCATGGTCGTCTCAGACATCGGTGGTGAACCTCACGCCACCGTCTGGGATGTCGACGCCGGGCCACACCCGCGCCCCGTGCAGGAGTTCACAACGCGCGCCGATCGAGGCGCCGTCGCCGATCACGGCGTCGCGGATCCGGGCCCGTGGCCCCACGTGCGCGCCGAAGCCGATGATCGACCGCTCGACCACGGCGCCCGCCTCGATCCGCACCCCGTCGAAGATCACCGCGCCGTCCAGGCGCACCCCCGCCCCGATCTCGGCGCCCCTGCCCACCACAGTCCCGCCGATCACCAGGGCACCGGGCGCCACCGAGGCACCGGGATGGATCAGCGACTCGCCTCGCACGCCGTCCAGAGCCGGCGACGGCGCGATCCCCCGCACCAGGTCCGAGCTGCCGGCCACGAAGTCCTCCGGCGTACCCATGTCGCGCCAATAGCCGTAGTCGACGTGCCCGTAGAGCCGACGGCCGCTGTTGAGCAGCGCCGGGAACACCTCGCGCTCGACGGACACCGCCCGACCGGCCGGGATCTCCTCGATCACGGAGCGCCGGAATACGTAGCAGCCCGCGTTGATCTGGTCGGTCGGCGGATCCTGGGTCTTCTCGAGGAACGCCGTGACCCGGCCGTCCGGGTCGGTGGGCACACAACCGAAGGCGCGCGGATCGCCGACCCGCACGAGGTGCATCGTGACGTCGGCGTTCTTCTCGCGGTGGGTCGCGACGACGGCCTTGAGATCGCTGCCGCCCAGCACGTCGCCGTTGAACACCATGACCGTCTCGGCCTGCAGCTTCGACAGGACGTTGCGGATGCCACCACCGGTGCCGAGCGGCTCGGTCTCGGTGACGTAGTCGATCCGCAGGCCCAGGTCGGTGCCGTCGCCGAAGTGGTCCTCGAACACCTCGGGCTTGAACGAGGTGCCCAGCACCACCCGCTCGATACCCGCGTCGCGGATCCGGGACAGCAGGTGCGTGAGGAACGGCTTACCGGCCGTCGGCAGCATCGGCTTCGGCGCCGACAACGTCAGTGGACGCAACCGGGTCCCCTTGCCACCCACCAGGACGACGGCCTCGACGTCGCCCAGGGGGCCGCCCCCGGACGCATCACCGCCCGCGATCTGCTCAGTCATTCAATTCCCCTCTCGCTCAACCGTCGAAGCCGATCCGCGTCGCGCGCGCGTCGCGAGCACCACCGCCAGGCGCGACCGCGCCGCCAGCCCCGCCCTCAACGCGACCCGCAAGGGCAGGGCCGCAGGGCCGGGGTGCCGGTCGGCGAAGAACCGGTAGGCCGACGAATGGTGCGCGGGCAGCATCAACTCCGGCGCCCGCCCGGCGGCGTGGCCCTTGTCGTGCACGATCTCCGCGGAGGGCACGTACACGTTGCGCCAACCCGCACGCGTGAGCCGATCGCCGAAGTCCACGTCTTCCATATACATGAAATATCGATCGTCGAAACCACCAACGGAATCGAAAGCCGCACGCCGGACCAACAGGCACGACCCGGACAACCAGCCGGCATCGCGCTCGAGGATCGCCGCGTCGGCCTGCTTGTAGGCGGTCGTCCAGGGATTCTTCTTCCACACGGTGCCCAGCACCGCATGCCCCGCACCCGAGACGAGTCGCGGGATCTGGCGCGCTGAGGGGTAGACGGTGCCGTCCGGGTCGCGGATCAGCGGTCCGACCGATCCCGCCGTGGGAATCCGTCGTGCGGCCGCGAGCAGTTCGTCGATCGTGCCCGGCTCGAACCGCACGTCCGGGTTGGCGACCAGGACGAACTCGACGTCCGGGTCGATCTGGGCCACCGCGAAGTTCACCGCGCCCCCGTAGCCGAGGTTCGCGCCGGTCCGAAGCAGGGTCGCGAACGGATAGCGCTCCGCGGCGGCCTCCGGCGCACCGTCGACGGAGCCGTTGTCGGCCATGAGGACGGCCGGGGCGCCGTCCGTCGCGGCGGCGATGCTGCCGAGGAAAGCGTCGAGGTGCGGTCCGGGCGAGTAGGTCACGGTCACCACGGCCAACTCCTCGGACCGCTGCTGGTGTTCGGCCTCGCGCCCGGGGTCTGCCACGACGACAGGGTACCGGGCGGCATCGCCGAAACTCGCCACGGGAGCCGGAACGCGGTACCGCGGGAGCGGCCGAACGCACGACGGAGACATCCTGCCGTCCCGGGTGACCCGGCGAGCGCAGTAGCGTTGACCGGAGCGTTGACCGAAATGCCGCATCAGCCGGCGGACGATCCGTGCCACACCATGAGGAGCCCAGAGGTGCCCGACAGCAGCCCGCGCCGAACCACAGGCGAGTACCGCGACGTTGCGCGGCGGCTCGGGACAGCCGCGTCAGCGCTCCTCGCGGCGGCGGTGGTGGCGGTGACCGGGTACGCATGGATCCGCGTGGACTCGCTGGAGTCGGCGGTCAAGCGCGTGTCCATTCCGCGCGGCAGTGCGCCCGACGGCGCGACGGACATCCTGGTGGTGGGTACCGACTCCCGGGTCGACGTCCACGGCGATGCGATGTCCGAGGCCGAGCTCGCCAGGCTCCACGCAGGCGTCGACGACGGCGGCGTGAACACCGACACGATCATCCTGATCCGGATCCCGAACGACGGCCACTCGGCCACCGCGATGTCGATCCCCCGCGACTCGTACGTCGAGGTCCCCAGGATCGGCAAGGCCAAGATCAACGCGGCGTTCGGCACCGCCATGGCCGGCGCACGAGCGCGGCTGCAAGACCAGGGAACGCCGCAGCAGCGGGTCGACGACGAAGCCGCAGAAGCGGGGCGGGCGGCGCTGGTCGAGGCGGTCGCGAACCTGACCGGAGTCACCGTCGACCACTACGCCGAGGTCGGCCTGATGGGCTTCTCGCTCCTCACCAGCGCAGTCGGAGGTGTGGACGTGTGCCTCGCACACGCCGTCGCCGACGACTACTCGGGGGCCCGCTTCCCCACCGGCCGGCAGGTGCTCGACGGGCCGCGCGCGCTGAGTTTCGTGCGGCAGCGGCACGGCCTCCCCCGTGGCGACCTGGACCGCATCGTGCGTCAGCAGGTGTTCATGGCGTCCTTCGCGCACAAGGTGCTGTCGGCGGGGACGCTCGCCGACCCGGGCACGCTCGATCGGCTCCAGCGCGCGATTCACCGTTCGGTGACCATCGACGACCGGTGGGATACCGTCGGCTTCGCACGACAGCTCGCGGACCTCTCGGCCGGCTCGGTGAGGTTCGCCACCATCCCGGTGGTGCGCGACGACGGATGGAGCGACGACGGGCAACAGTCGGTGGTGATCGTCGACCCCGCCCAGGTGCAGGCGTACACCCGCGCGCTGCTGGGCCGCAGGCCCGGCGACACCGCGGGCGCCGCGACCAGCGCAGCGTCGCGGCCGCCCACGGGAGAGGTGGCCGTCGACGTGCGCAACAGCGGCCGGACCGAGGGGCTGGCATCCGCGGTCTCCGAATATCTCGCCGCCAAGGGGTTCGCGCGCGGCACCGTCGGAAACTCGTACGACGACGCACACGCGGTCGGCAGTACGGTAGTGGCTCCCAGCGCCTCCGACCCCGGAGCCGCGGCCGTCGCGACCCAGCTCGGCGGCCTGCCGATCTCGACCGATCGAGCCGTCCGGGCCGGACATGTCATCGTGATCCTCGACGACGGCTACACCGGCCCCGGCTCACCGTCCTTCTCGATCCTCAACCGGCCCGCGTTCTCGGCCGCCAAGAATGGAGGCGTCCCATGCGTGGACTGACCGTCACCGACCAGCTGCTGGCACCGATCGTGGCCGCGGATCCGGCCGCCCCACTGTTCACCTGGTACGACGATGCGACGGACGCCCGGATGGGCCTCTCCGGCGTCACGCTGGCCAACTGGGCGGCCAAGTGCGCGAACCTGCTTCGCGACCAGTACGACGTCGGAGCGGGCGACGAGGTGGGTGTGCTGCTGCCTGCGCACTGGCAGACCGCCGGCATCCTGTTCGGCGCCTGGTGGGCCGGCGGCCGCGTCCGGTTCGGCGAGTCGGGGCGGATCACGTTCTGCGCTCCCGACCGCATCGCCGAGGCCGACGGCGACGAGATCCTCGCGGTGGGCCTCGACGCGTTCGGCCTGGCCGTGCGAGACCTGCCCGTCGGCATCGACGACTACACGACCGAGGTCCGCGCGCATCCCGACGCCTTCACACCCGCACCGTCCGGCTCCGGCAGCGGGCTGGTGTTGGCGGACGACACCGTCGACGTCGTGGTGGCACGGTCGACGGCGCTGGCCGCCTCGGCCGGGTACACGCGCGGCGACCGCGTGCTGTCGACCCGCGAGTGGCGCGGGCCGGAGGACGTCTACGACGGCCTGCTCGCGCCGCTCGCCGCACAGGCCTCGGTGATTCAGGTGTCACATCCCGATCGGACTCGACTGACCGCGAAGTTCGAGACGGAGAAGGCGAC
>CAJCHX010000685.1 GCA_903970215.1 Acidobacteriaceae bacterium | reverse complement strand
CGCCATCATCCGGACCCTAGTGTCCTGCAGGCTGCGCACTCCGGGTCCCGGGAGTCCGCACGCTGCGAGTCGACCGCAGGAACGCCTGGTCACGTGTCGCGGGCCTGTGTGACCGATCGGAGCGATCTGCCGCACCCCGTTCGTGGAGCCTTCGGCCGGCGGCGGCCTCTCGAGCAGGCCCGGCGGATCGGCTCGCACCGGCGCAGCGGACCGGCCTCGTCGACGACCATCGTGTCGACGGCGACGCCATGGGCGGCGGCGACGGCCGATCTGCGCCGCTTCTCCGGCGGCCATGCCCGAGACGTCCCTGCTCGATCACGCCTTCATGGCATCCTCGAATCGGTCGAGCAGTGCCGGCACGTCGGACGGTCCGGGCCCGGGCCACCTCCGGAGGAGGTGCGTCAGCCGTCCCGGAAGCCGGAGGGCGCGGCCGATCTGGACCGGCCACAGCCGGCGGAGAGCTTCCACGAGTTCCTCGGGGCGGCCGCCGGCCGCCGTGCAGACGATCACGGTGTCCCGTTGGCGGCTTTCGTCGACGATCGAGCTGATGGGCAGGAACGTCTGCTCAGCGAGGCGTCGATGGCGTTCGTGCCAGTCTCGCGATCCGGCGACGGTCTCGATGGCGCTCACGACCTCGTCTGCACCGATGCCGGGAGGCAGGTGGCGGATCTCGATGGCCGTCGCCGAGCCTGGTCGGACGGTGACCGATGCGATCATCTGGAACCGGGTCTCCTCCCCCGCCAGGAGGGCCGTCAGGTCGCCGACGACGTCGCAGCCGCTGGGAAAGCTCGGCGCTCCGATGAGGTGCAGCAGCTCGCTGTCGTCCACCTGTTCCGGTCGTGCGAGACGGCGCAGAGCACTTACGACCGCTCCGGGGGCGAACGGGGGCTCGGTACCCCCTCGATGGACGTTGCCGTTGATCAGCCCGACGGGGACGGCACCGGTCTGGGAGCGCTCGATCCCCGCAGCGAGTTCGCCGGTCGCCGAGAGGCGGACCTCGTTGTAGCGGGGTGGCGCCGGCCCGTCGTCGGGCGAACCGATGTTGCCTTGGAAATCGACGAGCGGGACCTGCAGCATCCATGCGCGTCCGAGAGAGAGGAGAAGCTCGTAACTCAGATCGGGACCAAGCCCCGTCGCCCGGTCGACCGCACCAACCGCCGTCGCAGTCTTGACCCGAGGACGCCCGGCCGTCGCCCCCATGCCGGCGAGCGCCTCGAGTACGGCGATGTCGACCATCCCGAGCCCCGTCCGCCACGTCATGTCCTGCAGGCCACGGTTGCCTTGAACTTGCGTCGCAGCGCCCAGGCATCGTCGCTGCTCGCCACCCTCACCTCCGCGTCGAGCACCGGCACCAGCCCACTGCGATCCCACAGCCCGGCACCCTCACGGCGTGCCGTGTCGACCATCACGTCGATGTGCCCGAAAGCCGTCTGCGCCGACCAGATCCCGACGCCCAGCACCGCCTCGACCCTCGGGGGCGAGGTCCGTGGCAGACGGTACCGACCGAGCACGTCGCAGAGAGCCCGGAGCGCTCCTTCGGACAGGTCCGGGACGACATCGAGATCCCCTACGTCGATCGCGACACCACGCAACCACAACGCTGCGCTGCCGATCACGAGCAGCGACAAGCCCTCGGCAGCAAACACTCCACCGAGCATCACGCCGGCCGGCATCGGGGTCTCGACACCGATCCTGCCGCCGACCGAGGAGTGCTGCTGCCGCTCTCTCATCCGTCTCCCATCGCCCGCCATGGCGAACGGGAGCCGAAATTACCGCACTCGACCCTCGAGGTGCACGGCTGGAACGGCACGGCGCCTCTCACAGCTCCGGCGATCGAATCGTCCGTAGACCCCAGGAGCTGGACGGGATGGACGGTGAACGACGATCCCGGCACCCCGTCCTGCTGCGGCAGGCGGGGTAGCGAACCTGGACCCGGTAGAATGCATAATGTCTGCAGGAGGTCACCCGTGCATCCACCGTCCGTCACCCACCTTCGCTACGCCGCTCACGCCGTGCCGGACTTCCGGGCGTCCGTCGACTTCTACAAGCGGACCTGGGGACTGCGCCTGGTCGAAAGCGACACCGGCCTGGCCTTTCTGGCGGCCGAGGGGAGCGATGAGCCCTACGTCCTGCGTCTGCGCGCCAACGACGAGAAGCACCTGGACATGATCGGCCTCGGCGTCGCCGACGCCGCCACCGTCGACCGCTTGGCCTCGGAGTTCATCGCCGCCGACGTGAGGATCGACCGGGAGCCGGGTGCCCTGGACACACCGGGCGGCGGCTACGGGTTCCGGTTCTTCGATCCCGACGGGAAGCTGGTTGAACTGTCCGCAGACGTGCGCCCCGGACCGTCCCGGGCCCTCGAGCCCGGCGAGGCGATCCCGCAGGGTCTCAGCCACTTCGTGCTCAACAGTCCCGACGTGCCGGCGACCAAGGCGTTCTACGAGGAACGCCTTGGCTTCGAGCTGTCCGACTGGCTGGGCGACTTCATGTGCTTCCTCCGCATCGGGCCCCTCCATCACGTCCTGGCGATCAGCGCGGCCCCGCACTCGTCGCTCAACCACGTCGCGTTCGACATGCGGGGCCTCGAGGAGTACCTCAGGGGTACGGGCAAGCTGATCCGCGCCGGCGTCCGGCCCGTGTGGGGTCCCGGTCGCCACGGTCCCGGGAACAACACCTTCTCCTACTTCGTGGATCCCAACGGCTTCGTCTCGGAGTACACGAGCGAGCTCCAGGTCATCGACGAGTCCAGGTGGGTACCCGAGGTGTGGGACACCGGCGCCGAGAAGTCGGATCTGTGGGGCACGGCCGGACCGTTCGAGGAGTTCCTCCCCTACGCCCTCAACGAGCCGGACAAGCTCATCTGGACGCCATCGCCGGTCTGACCGGCGTCACGTCCTCACGGTCACGGGCAGCTCTGAGAGAGCCCGGATCATGCTGTTGGTGATGTGCCTGGGCGTTCCGACATCGAAGCGAGCGACCCGACGGGCGAGGGCGGCGAGCACGGCATGGCCCTCGAGCCGGGCGAGCCCCTGGCCGGCGCAGCCGTGGATGCCGTATCCGAAGGCGACGTGCCCGGCTGCGTCCCTGGTGACGTCGAAGCGCTCGGGGTCGTCCCACCTGCGCTCGTCCCTGTTGGCCGACGCGAACAGCAGAAGCACTCGGTCACCGCAGGCGATCGTCGCCTCTTCGATCTCGACGTCGCACGTCGCGACTCGCGAGAAACCCCGCACCGGTGACTCCAGGCGCAGGGCCTCGTTGAAGGCCTTCGGGATCAGGGTCGGGTCCGCCCTGACCGCGTCCCACTGGTCGGGGTGCCGGCCGAACAGCCACACGGACGTCGATATCGCGCTGATCGTGGTGTCGAGTGCGGGCACGAGGTAGTCGAGCAGGAGTGCAGGACACTCGTCGGGTCGGATCTCGCCTCGGTCTGCGGCGCCGAGGATGTCCGCCCCGAGCGTGCCGGGCACGAGGTCACCCGACCGCGCCAGCTCAGAGGTGTAGGCGAAGAGCTCGTGGCGCTTGGCCAGCGCCGGCTGCACCCGCTCGGTGAGCGGTCCCATCGTGTCGAACCCGGCCGCCGCCCACTCGAGCAGCCGGGGCCTGATGTCCTCCGGCCAGCCGAGCATGTCGGGCACGATGGCCATCGGGAGAGCCCGGGCGAGGTCCCCGACGGCATCGAAGGATCCCTGCGTCACCAGCCGCTCGACGAGCTCATCGGCCTGCGCCTCGACGGCGTCACGCATCGACCGGACGGCGCGCGGCGTGAGGCGCTCACCGACGATGCTGCGAAGATGGTCGTGGAGCGGGGGGTCACTGGCTATGGTCGTGCCCCGGAGCGTCTCGTTGGTCGGGTCGTTGAGGGCCACGCCCTCGGCCGAGGAGTAGGTCTCCCACCCGACGAGGGCGTCACGCACCTCTTCGTATCGGCTGAGGCACCAGACCTCGTGCTCGTCGAGCCACACGGCGGGGCCGAGATCTCGGAGCTCGCGGTAGAGCCCGTAGGGATCGTGGATGGCATCGTCGGTGAACAGATCGATGCCACTGGTGGTCCGGCTCGTCATGGCCGTGTTCCTTGTCTCGCAGGTACGTGGGTCAGTCGGTGAGGGAGATGGCCGACACCGGGCAGACGCGGGCCGCAGACACAGCGGCGTCCTCGGTCCCGGCCGGCACCTCATCCCTGAGGAGGTAGGGACGGTCGTCGTCGTCGAGGGCGATGTCGTCGGGCGCAGCCGCCGAGCAGAGGCCGTGCCCTTCGCAGCGCTTCTGATCGATCACGAATCGCATGACGCACCTCTTCTGTCGGGTCGGTCGCCGGTCACGCGACGCAGGTGTTCCGTAGCCGGCCGAGACCCTCGACCTCGGCTTCGACGACATCGCCGGGGCGGAGGAACTCGCCGGTGCCCTGTCCGACCCCGCCGGGCGTCCCGGTCGAGATGATGTCCCCGGGAAGGAGCGTCATCAACCTGCTGGCGTACTCGATCTGCTCGGCCGGCGAGAAGATGAGCTTGCCGGTGTTGCCGTCCTGCCGCATCTGACCGTTGACGGAGAGATGGAGGCGCAGGTCGAGATGATCGGCCACGAACTGGCGTGGTACGAACAGCGGCCCCATCGGGGCAAAGGTGTCGTGGCTCTTGCAGGCCAGCCAGTCGGACCTCAGCCGCTCCCGGTCGGGCCTGAAGAGGAGACTGCGACACGAGACATCGTTGGTCGTCATGAAGCCGGCCACGAAGTCGAGGGCGTCCTCGGCGCGGACGTCCTTGGCGCGACGCCCGATCGCCACGGCGAGCTCCACCTCCCAGTCCACGTCCGGGCAGTCGCCTGCGGGCAGCCGGATGTCGTCGAGCGCCCCGCACAGGGCACTCGGGGCCTTGAAGAACAGGTAGGGACGGGTCGTGGCCTTGTCACCCTTGAAGTCCCTCCCCTCGTCGATGGGGGTCGCATTGAACCCCGCCGCCCTGGCCCGGCGCATCTCCTCCACGTGATCGGGATAGTTCTGCGCCGAGTACAGCATCTTCGACGGTCGAGAGAGCGGCGCCCGCAGATCGAGCCGGTCGAGTGAGGTGACATGCGCGGCGATCCGCTCGTCTCCGGTGGTGACCTCCTGCATCCAGCCGACCAGCTCACCGATGGCCTCGAAGTTGTCGTCCCAGCGCAGCAGCAGGGCACTGAGGTCAGGGGCGGTCTCGAGCTCACCGGGCGCCTTCGTGGGGGTGGTGCTCGTCCGACGGGCGCAGGCCAGTCGAGCCACGTCGACGACGCTGTCACCGACGACGACAGCCACGGACGCGGTCTCGGAGCCGGCGGGGCCGTGGCTGACCAGAGCGAAGGGCCGATCGGAGGAGATCACGCTGCGGTCCCGAGGCCGAACAGGGTACGGCCGTTCTCGTCGAGAATCTGCCTCCGCTCCTCCTCATCGATGGGGAGCGCCGCAATGGCGTCGATTGCCCCCTGCACGAAGGTCGGGCCCCCGTCGGTCGAGAAGGGAGCGTCGGTCCCGAACAGCGAACGGCTGGAGCCGAAGAAGTCGTGTCCGCACCGGACCGCTGCGCAGGATCCGTTGAGCGCAGTGTCGGCCCAAAACCTCCGGAAGAGCTCGGGTAGGGGTTCGACGATCCCGGCCCGGGCTGCAACGGGGTTGAGATGCGGGTCACCACCGAAGATCTGCTCGAAGCCCAGGCCGATGCGACCGGCGAAGAAGGGAATCATGCCGCCCATGTGATGGAGCACGATCTTGACGTCCGGGAGCTCGGTGAAGAGTCCGGAGTGCACGAGTCGTGCCGCGCACGCCGTCGTGTCGTACGGCCATCCGAAGGTGAACCACACCTCACCCTCGGAGAATGACTCGGTGGGAAAGTCCGGGACCTGGGGCCCGCGATAGGGGTGGATCAGGATGGGGAGGTCGAGCTCGGCCATGCGGCGGAAGACCGGCCTGAACTCCGGGGCTGACGGTGGGACGCCGTTGACATTGCTGTAGATCTGCACCCCACGCGCGCCGAGCTGCAGGACGCTGCGATCTATCTCGTCGAGCGCGGCGTCGACGTCGCTCATCGGCAGGCATGCGGTGAAGCCGGGGAACCGGTCGGCGTGCCGATCGACGATCGCCGCCAACTCGTCGTTGGCCCGTCGGGCCAGTGCGGCAGCGACGTCCGGGCTCCCGAGAGCATCGACGGGCGGGTTGCCCACGTTGAGGATCTGCTGCAGGCCATCGAAGGGCTCCAACGACTCGATGCGCGCTGCGATGTCCCAGAGCTGCGGAAGTCGTTCGAAGGCTGCCAGCGCAGGGAGTCCAGGGGCAAGACGCTGGAACTCGTCGAGCACCGGGCGTGGCGTGAAATGGCTGAATACATCGAGCATCGTCTTCCCTCCCTCCTAAATATTATGCATAGTGCCCGGATATTGGCAAGCGTCCGTTCGGCTACCCAGGCAGGTCGGGGGGCGCCAGACGGTAGGTCGCCGGCGTCGCCGACAGGTCGATCGGGTTGCGGACGACGGTGACCGCCGTGTCGTTGTCACCGACCGTCACCGTCGGTCGGAGCCCGAGTTGCGTCGCGAGGGCGAAGGCACCGGCGAGGTCGTTGACGGCACCGGCAGGCACCCCGGCGGCGAGTAGGCGATCCACCCATGCGGCCGTGACGTCGGTGGCGAGGTACGACTCGATGAGGGTCCGCAGCAGCGGACGTTGCCGGACGCGACGCTCGTTGGTCGCGAAGCGCTCGTCGGCGGCCAGATCGATCGCCCCGAGCGCGCGGCAGAGGGCCTCCCACTGCCGGTCGTTTCCGACGGCGACGGCGATCTCGCCGTCGCCGGTCGACAGCGTCTCGTAGGGGGCGATGCTCGGGTGCTGGTTGCCGGTCCTCGTCGGTACGACGCCGGCGGCGGCGTAAGCCCCCGACTGGTTGGTGAGTCCGGCGAGCAGGGAGGCGAGGAGGTTGACCTCGACGAGCTGGCCCTCGCCCGAGCGATCGCGGTGCCGGAGCGCAGCGAGGATCCCGACCGAGGCAAACAGGCCGGCCAGGACGTCGACGAGCGCCACGCCGACCTTCTGGGGAGGGCCGCCGGTATCACCCGTGATGCTCATCAGCCCGCCGACGGCCTGCACGATGAGGTCGTAGCCGGGAAGAGCGGCGCCGGCGCCAGCCCCGAAGGCGCTGATCGAGCAGTAGACGAGGCCCGGGTGGAGGGCGTGCAACTCGTCCCAGCCGAGACCGAGTCGTCCCATCACGCCCGGCCGGAAGTTCTCCACGACCACGTCGGCCCCGGCCGCGAGACGGCGCGCCTCGGCTCGTCCCGCGGGTGTCGACAGGTCGATGGCCACACTGCGCTTGTTCCGGTTGACGGAGATGAAGTAGGTCGACCGGCCCGCAGGATCGCTGGGTGGCCTCCACGAGCGGGTCTCGTCGCCCTGCCCGGGGCGCTCGATCTTGATGACGTCGGCCCCGAGATCGGCGAGGGTCATGGTGGCGAACGGTCCGGCGAGGATGCGGGAGAAGTCGACGATGCGGAGCGGGGCCAGGGCACTCCGTTTCTCCGGGCCGCCCGTCAACGATCCAGAAGCGGCATGGCGATGGGCCGGATCGGTCCGGCCGTGGCCCCCCGGATCTTCAGGCAGGCACCGATGAGCGCGAACGTCCAGAGCTCTTCGGCGGCCAGGCGCTCCAGATCCATCACCTCGATGATCGGGATGCCGGCCTCGGCCAGCAAGAAGGTGTGCACGGCCATCCAGTTGTCGGGATCCCCCGACGGCAGGTGCTCCAGCGCGATGTTGTCCGCCCCGACCGCTACGGCACCGGCCTCGGCCAGGCAACGGGCACCTGCCACTGTGAGGCCCGGTTCACGCGGGAGGTACTGCGCCGGGTCGGGCCACAGGCCTCCCCGGCCCGTGCGGATGCAGACGACGTCGCCGGCTTCGACGGCCACACCCTGGCGCCTGGCTGCGGCGTGCAGGTCGTCGGGTCCGATCGGGTGGCTGTCGGGGAGCACGGCGACGTCGTGGAGTGCAGCGACGTCGAGGAGGACACCGCGCGAGACGAGAGGTGGGATGACGTCGGCACCGGCCTTGCGCCAGTGCAGGCTGCCGAGATGCTCGTCGGCGTCGAAGTTGTTCCAGATCTTGTTGTGGTAGCCGAAGTGGTTGAGCGTGTCGATGTGGGTCCCGGTGTGGGTGAACATCGAGATCTGATCGGCCGACCAGGCCACATACTCGTTCTGGGTTGGGCCGACGCCGATCGGGTCGTCGACGACGCTGCCTCGTGGCGTATGGGTCATTGCGATCTGGAAGGGGGGCTCGCCTCCTGCGGTCCATGTCGGCATGCCGACGAAGAGGTCCACCGACAGGTCGACCATGTGGCCAGGATCGGCGCGACCGAGGACCAGGCGCATCGTCTCAGGGGTGAGCAGGTTGAGCATCCCGATCTCGTCGTCAGGTCCGAAGGGACTGGTGCCAACCGTCCCGGTTCGCGCCCGGAAGGCGGCGACCTGCGCCATGGTCTGCTCGTCCATCGTTCCAGGCCCGCACATACGACCTCCCCGTAGCTCTCGCTGCTCGTATTATGCATAGTACACAGAGAGGTCGGTCGGTGCACCGGGAGACGTCTACGCTCAGGGCGTACGACGAGCCCCGTCGGACGCTGGACGAGAGAAAGGTCGTGCGCAGGTTGGCTGCCGCCCCGCAAGCTCCCACCTCCCTGCAGGCGACGGTCGCCAGCCGGGTAGCGGCGCAACTGCGGAGTGAGATCCGCACCGGCGTCCTCGAGGCGGGGAGCCCCCTCCGCCAGAACGACATCGCAGCCAGGTTGGGCGTGAGCAGCACCCCGGTGCGGGAGGCCTTCCAGACGCTGGAGCGGGAAGGCCTCGTCCAGCGGTCGGACCGCCGGGGTGTCGTGGTGTTCCGCCCGACGATCAAAGACCTCATCAACTCCTACGAGATCCGCGCCTCGCTCGAGGCCCTGGCCGTTCGCAAGGCCGTGCCAAATCTGACGGAGCAGGACCTGAGAGATCTCGAGCGCCTCACGAGGCGCATGGCGCAACGCGCCACGTTCGACGAGAAGTTCATGGAGCTCAACACTGCCTTCCACCGCCAGATCGCACAGCGGTCCGGCAACCGGCGGTTGGTCGACCTCATCTCTGCCGAGCAGATGGCCACGACGGCGTATGTGATGTATCTCGGCGTCGACGAGCGCAGCTCCGAGGCGGCCATCACCGAGCACGGCGAGATCTTCGACGCAGTCCTGCGAGGCGATGCTGCCCGTGCTGCGTCCGCCATGGGCGCGCATCTCTCCGCACGGGTCGACGCCCTGGAGCGAAGACTCCGCACCAACCCTGCGTGAACCACTCGACGGCGTCAGTCCGTCGGAGGACCCGCTGTGCCCTCCCCGCTGGCCGGGACGCTGTTCGGGGCCGCTACCCGATGACCGGGCGATGCTCGCCGAACCACTTGGCGGCGAAGTCGACCAGCTTCTGCTGACGCATCAGGTGGGCGGTTCCGGCTCCGACCGGGCCGCTCTGCTGCAGCCCTGTCGCGGCGAAGGCGTGGCCGAGGATCTCGAAGTCGTCGGTATCGCCCTCGAGCTGTTGCCAGGTGACCCAGGTCCGCGCACCGTCGACCATGACCGCGGCCGATTGGGAGATCCAGCGCTTGGGGTTCTCCGAGCGGTACTCCGCCAGGTGCAGCGAGGTGTTGTTCGCATGACCCACGCCGAGGAGAAGTACCGAGGCGTCGAGGTCGTACAGCCGCCGGAGGGGCGACCGTTCCCCGAATCCGTTGGCCAAGTCGTGACCTTCCACGATCGCTGCCGCATTGGGCCCGACGGCCACGAACGAGGCAGACGGGTGACAGCTGCGAACGGCGCCCGACACATGGCGGAAGCACTCGACGACCGCACCCATGCCCCTCGTCGGGGTGAGCCGGGGGTCATAGGCGGGCATCTCATCGCGGATGACCTGCTGCCAGTCCGTCGGCACC
>CAJCHX010000684.1 GCA_903970215.1 Acidobacteriaceae bacterium | reverse complement strand
CGTTCGAACAACACAGCCGTTGACCGCCGACCAGCCCCGTCGTGCCCTGCTGGACACCTCCGTGGTGATCGACTACCCGGCCGCGCGGATCGCCGCCGTCGCCGACGAGGTCGCGATATCCGCGGTGACCGTCGCCGAACTCCACTACGGCGTCGCCGTCGCGAGCGACCCGCTGACCCAGATGTCCCGGCGGCGACGTGTCCAGGCGATCCTGGACCGATTCGAGGTGCTCACCTTCGACACGACCACCGCCGAGTACTACGGCGCCCTGGCCGGCCTCGTACGCCAACACGGCCGCAACCCGCGGCCACGCCGCATGGACCTGCAGATCGCCGCGACCGCAGTACAACACGGCCTGACACTGCTCACCCGCAACGGCGACGACTTCACCGGCCTGCAGTCCGCACTGACGGTCATCGACCTACCGGACCAGCAGTGACCGACACGCGGGCACCAGCGCGCACGTGATGCCCGAAGACGGTCCAACACCACGTCCAAAGGTGCCCGACGAAACTCGGCGTCACCCGCCGCGCCGACGTCGCCACCCCCCTCACACCTATCACCCCGCTCCACCAGCCCACCCTCGCGGGTCTGCGTCGCCCACCCCGGCCGCCGGCACCGCCGCGGGCCCGCCACCGGCCCGCTGAGGACCCCGAAGACTGGCAGGGGCGGAGCGCACCGCACCGACCCTCACGGTTCGATGCTCGTCCGCGGTCAGCCCGGACGCCGGACACACCGCCCGAATCCACCGCCCGAACAGCGGAACGAACGACCATCGAACCGGGAGAGACGGGGCGATCGCCTCCCGGAGGAACTGAAACTGTCATCCGAACGCGCTATAGATGACACCCGCCCTACCCCATTACCCCGGCTTCGAAGCATGGCTATGCTTAGCCGTGCCTGGCCTTGGGGACGCACGTGGATCACAAGCGAGGTGGGATCGCCGCCGCCCGGATGGTCTGCGCAGGCCCGACCGACGCCGCGATGCGGTCGAACGCACCAGCGCCGGCCGGATCGAATTCCGGACACAGCGCGCATCCGACCAGTCCGCCCCCGAACAAGCCGGATCAGACGTCACCAGACTGTGCACCCGTCCCGTGCGGGCATCCGGCCCGGCACCTGCCGTGGCGCCTGCGCCACGTGTGCGTCGGGTCGTGGTGGGACTGAGCCGCGGGGCTCACTGACCGCACTGCACAGTCGGTCGTTGACCGCGCTCGCATTCAGGTGGTCGCCGAGCTCAGCAGGATACTGGTCTCGGTGTTGCGGATACCGCCGACGCCGCGGATCGTGCCGAGCGTTCTGTCGAAGGCGTCCAGGCTGTCGCAGTTGATCTCTGCGACCAGGTCCCAGCGCCCATTGGTGGTGTGCAGCGCGGCGATCGTCGGGATGCCTCGCAGGCTCCGAATGACGTCCCGCGTGTTCATGCCCTCGACGGCGACCAGCATGATCGCTCGCACGATGGACGGTTCCTCCGCACCTCGAACGCGCACGGAGAAGCCGACGATCACGCCGCTGTCCACCAGCCGTTCGAGGCGAGCGTTCACCGTGCCGCGCGTAACCCCCAGCGTCTGCGCCAGGGCAACGATCGATTCACGGCCGTTCGCCCGCAGCAGCGATAGCAGGCGTCGGTCGAGATCATCCATCAGATTGCGCCTTCCTTCCCGTCAATCTGTAGACCTATAGCACATATCGTCTCACTCTGCCTGTTGAAAGTGATCGTGGTCGATTCTTAGAGTGATCACTGGAACTGCTCCTCGCGGAAGGAATCGAAAAAAAATGGTGCGCTTTGTCGATGTGGCGTCTATGCGCCGCTGGGTCCGTGACGTCGGAGCAGAAAAGATCGTTCAGAGTATTGCCGAGGTCATCGAACACGATTTCCGTCGCTGGGACGACTTCGACAAGATCGCTCGGATCGCGAGCCACTCGCCACGCGGGGTGATCGAACTGATGCCGATCAGCGACGGGCAGACGTACGGTTTCAAGTACGTCAACGGGCATCCCGACAATCCGGACCGAGGTTTGCAGACGGTCACGGCGTTCGGCGTCCTCGCGGACGTCGACAGCGGCTACCCGGTGCTATGGGCTGAGATGACGATCCTGACCGCACTGCGCACGGCCGCGATGTCGGCGTCGGCCGCCCGCCTTCTCGCCCGTCCAGACTCTCGGACGATGGCGCTCATCGGCACGGGAAGCCAATCGGAATTCCAGTCGATCGCATTCCGCGCGCTGGTCGGAGTCGAATCGCTCCGCATCTGGGACACGGACTCTGCGGCCATGGACAAGTTTGAACGGAACGCGACCGGACTAGGTTTCGCCGTGTATCGCGCGGCAAGCGCGACGGACGCCGTTGCCGGCGCCGACATCGTGACCACCTGCACTGCCGACAAGCAGAACGCGACAGTGCTCACCTCGGACTTTGTTACGCCTGGAGTGCATATCAACGCGATCGGTGGTGACTGTCCGGGCAAGACCGAACTCGATCCGACGATCCTGCAACTCGGCGACGTATTCGTCGAATACACGCCGCAGACCCGTATCGAAGGAGAGATCCAACAGGTGGCCGGTGATTTCCCGGTCACCGAGCTCTGGCGGGTCTATCGCGGAGAGGTCTCCGGTCGGGTGAGCCGGGACCAGATCACCATCTTCGACTCTGTCGGGTTCGCACTCGAGGACTTCTCTGCGTTGCAGGCCCTGCATGACGGCGTGCAGGGGACCGATTACGGCGTCGACGTGGACCTGGTCGCAAAGCCAGCCGATCCTAAGAACCTGTTCGCTCTGGTAGCCGACCCTGCGTCGGCATCGGCCGGATGAGTCCGGTCTCCGTGCAGGCGCCACGGGCAGTGGTGCTGGTGCGGCCCCACCGCTTCCGCCCCAACCCCGAGACACTGAGCGACAACGCATTCCAGCGCACCACCGCAGCGGATGTCTCGCGCGCCGCATTCGAGGCGACGACGACGGTTGCACGAGTCCTGGCCGACGCGGGAGTTCGCGTCCACTTGTTCGAGGACGAAACGGGGGATCATCCTGATTCGGTATTCCCGAACAACTGGTTCTCCACTCATGGCGACGGACGGATCGCGGTGTATCCGATGTACGCGGCGAACCGGCGGGGCGAACGGCGCGGCGATGTCATCGAATTCCTCAAGGGGAACTACCGCGTCCGGGAGGTGATCGACTACTCCGGATTCGAGCACGACGGACTCTTTCTCGAAGGTACGGGTGCCATGGTGCTCGACCACATCGCCCGGATCGCTTACACGGCGCGATCCGGACGTGCCGACCGCTACCTACTCGAACGGTTCTGCACCACTTTCGGATACGAGCCGATGTTCTTCGACGCGATGGACACGGCACAGCGGCCGATCTACCACACCAACGTGATGATGTGCGTCGCCACTGATTTCGCCCTGATCGGACTCGATGCGATCTCGGCGCC
The DNA here is from genome assembly GCA_903970215.1 of Acidobacteriaceae bacterium. Classification (GTDB taxonomy): domain Bacteria; phylum Actinomycetota; class Actinomycetes; order Mycobacteriales; family Mycobacteriaceae; genus Tsukamurella. The sequence goes on along the minus strand of CAJCHX010000684.1, from coordinate 5,470 downwards.
CCACCAACGCTCGGCGGTGGTCGATCGACTCGAGCGAAGCGGCCGAATCGTCCTGCCACTGACGCACCGCCAGCTCGGCGAGTTCGCCGGTAACGCGATCGAGCTGTGGCCCGAGGGCCGGCGGCGGATCCTCGCATTATCGGCCCGCGCCGCCGCCGCGCTCAGCCCCTACCAGCGCGACGTCATCAACGAATCCTGCGAGATCGTGCCATTGGATGTGGCGCCGATCGAACTCGCCGGCGGATCGGTGCGCTGCATGATCGCCGGAATACACCTCGACCGCCGACGCCCTGGCGTACTCGATCTGAAAGACATGCACGAAACAACAGCCGAACCAGAGAAAGTAGCATCATGACGCAAGTCGACAAGTTCGCGGCCGAACAAGAGGGTTATAAGCAATCTCTCGGTCGCCGACAGGTACAGATGATCGCCATCGGCGGCGCCATCGGCACCGGATTGTTCCTCGGTTCCGCCTCTCGCCTCGGTAGCACCGGACCGGCCCTACTGCTCAGCTATGCGTTCGTTGGAGTCATCGCCTTCTTCCTGATGCGCGCACTCGGCGAACTCGTGCTGCACCGCCCCTCGTCGGGTGCGTTCGTCTCCTACGCGCGGGAGTTCTTCGGCGAGAAGGCCGCCTATGCGGTCGGTTGGCTGTACTGGCTCAACTGGGCGCTGAGCGGGATCGCCGAACTGTCGGCCGTCGCCGTCTACGTCAAGCATTGGTGGGCGAACATGCCGTCCTGGCTGACAGTGCTGATCGCTCTCGGCGTGGTGCTCACCGTCAACCTACTGTCCGCTCGCGCATTCGGTGAGTTCGAGTTCTGGGCCTCGGTGCTCAAGGTCGGCGCGATCGTCGTCTTCCTAGTAGTCGGCATCGTGATGGTCGTCGGCTCGATCACCATCGGCACGGGCGCAGACGCGCACCGTGCCGGGATCTCGAATCTGTGGAGTAACCCCGGCGGATTCTGGCCGACCAGCGGCGCATTCCACTGGTACGGACCGATTCTGGTGATGTCCGGCGTGGTGTTCGCATATGCCGCGATCGAGATGGTCGGCATCGCCGCCGGCGAGATGGAGAACCCGACCCGAGAGGTCCCAAAAGCCGTCAACTCGGTGATCTTCCGGATCGGGGTCTTCTACTGCGGCTCCATACTTCTGCTGGTCTGTATGTTGCCCACGACCACGTACGGCAAGACGGTCAACGGCGCACTCGTCTCCCCGTTCGTGACGGTCTTCGGCCGGATGGGCCTCGGCTGGATGGCCGACGTGATCCAGGCCGTCCTGATCGTCGCCGCGATGAGCTCTCTGAACTCCGGGTTGTACACCACCGGCCGCGTCCTCCGTAGCCTATCGATGAGCAAGGAGGCACCCCGAATGATGGGGAAGATGAGCACATCTGGCGTGCCCTGGGCCGGCATCCTCTTCACTGCGGTGGTGTACGTACTCGGTGCAGTACTCAACTTCCTGGTTCCCGGTCAGGCCTTCGAGATCGCTCTGGAAGCATCCGCGATCACGATCGTGTTCGTGTGGGGCACGATCTTCGCCACACAGATCCGGCTGCGGCAGTTGACCGACCGTGGAGTGTTGCCCGCCAGCACGTTCCGGGCGCCGTTCGGACCGTGGTCGAGCTACATCGGCCTCGCATTCCTGGTATTCGTGCTCGCAGGCATGGCCGTGTCCGGTTGGCAGAGCTCACACGACTTCTGGGGCAAGACCGACTTCGTCGTGGTCGTGATCGGCATCCCGGTGCTCGCCGCGATCCTCGCCATCGGATGGTTCACGGTGCGCCGCAGCGTGATCGAGGACACCGACGGGCAGATCGCACCGATGTGGAACAACAACGGGCCGACTGTCTACTAGCCCTTAGATCCCCGCCGCCCGGCGGGCGGCGGGGACTCAAGGGGCTCATAATAGTTCAGTTCACGGTGTAGTCGCGGCCTGAAGCCGCCGGCTTCGAGTAATAATCGGGCGATGTAGTGGGTGAGGTTGCGAAACCCGAGAGCGGAGCCACGCAGATGCTCGAGTCTGCTGTTGATGGCCTCGGTCGGGCCGTTGCTGGTGCCGGGCCGATCGAAGAAGGCGAGCACGTCCGCGGCCCGCTTGGTCAGCGTCCGGCCGAGCGTGATGACCTCGGTCAGCGCGGCGGGGACGCCGTGGCCGATGGTGGTGATCAGCTCGGCCATCAGCGTGCGTCCGGTGGCCCGGTCGGGCGCGCGGTAAGCCTGCACCGCCTGCTGATAGACCGTCCACGCGGCTTCGACCTCGGCGTACTCGTCGACCGCGAACACCGCGTCCAGCCGGTTGTTCTGTCGGTCGGTGAGCAGATCGATGCCGGTGTGCAGGGTCCGGCGGGCCTTGTAGAGCGGATCGGTCTTCTTCCCGCGGTGCGTGCACGGTCTGCTGCACCCGTCGGCGGCACCGGTCCAACGCGTCACCGGCCAATCGCACGACGTGAAAGGGATCCATCACCGCCTGCGCCTGCGGGACTTTCTCCGCGGCAGCGGTTTCGAACCCGGTGAACCCGTCCATCGCCACCACCTCCACCCGATCTCGCCACGCCTGCTCCCGGTCGGCGAGCCACGATTTGAACGCCTGCTTGGAGCGGCCCTCGACCATGCCGAGTAGCCGCGCGGGGCCGGCGGCTGTCCCGGATGCCGGTCAGATCGATGATCACCGCCGATGTACTTCTCCCCGCGACGGGTGTGCCGCCACACGTGCTCGTACACCCCGATCACCGTCACGCCGTCCAGGCGGTGCGGATCCTCGATCAGCATCCCCTTGCCTTCGGCGAAGACGGCGGCACCTCGTTGGTGATACGCATGGAGATCACCTCGAGCTCCTCAGCCCGACCCACCAAAGGCCACACCCCGGCCGCCTCCATAGCACGCGATCCTAACCGGAACCGACCCCACGGCCACCGAGGTCATCAGGCACCACCGGGTGACCACGGGCACGCCACCACCCTCATCCGGTGCCTGACCTGCGTCGCCCCGCCGATGGTTCCACCGGTAGCCACGTGACCTGCGCAGACGGTACATCTGCTGCGGGAATGACGATTCCCGTCGGTCACCGCGCACGAACGGCGAGCGCCGAGCACAGCTTCGGGCTGAACAGCTTCCCTGACAGTAGAGTTCCCTCGATTCCGTGTCGGAATGTCACACAACAGTCGCCTTTGATGCGGTGGCAGTGAGAAAACCAGCGGTCAGAGCGCTAGTTATACGGGGCGGTTCATATTGGGCATCGATGCTCGCTCCGACCTCCACTGCCGGCCGCAACACTGCGTGGCCGCCCGACGCACCACAGATCGTCGCCGCCTCGCAGATTCCACCCACCCCAGCTCCCGCCACCCAGAACACCGCCAACGGGAAACCTGTGCTCGCCCGGATGCTGACACCGCGCGGGAAATCGCACAAGCCAATCGCCGAGATAAGCACTCCGGCCGCCGTAGACCTCGCAGCAAACATCATCGCTGACACACCACGTCGGAGCCCTGAGGCACAACTGGTGCTCCAAGTCGTAGGCGGCACCGTCTCGCCCGATCTCTGGCATCACCCAGCAGCAGTCGGACACCTACTCCTCACCCTCCTCACCGCGATCGAATCATTGCGGACGACAGGTAACGTGTTCAGCCTCGACAACGCACGTCGGCATGCTACTCAAGGACCTGATCCAAGACGAACTCAGTGACCATTAGAACTCGAGGCGCCTGAACACGCGCTCCCGACCGACGTGGACTCGACGGGCGGGGCAGGTCCAGCCCAGTCAGCCGATCGAGATCGCGTCGAGGCGCTCCCGGATGAAGTCGCCGGACGTGACCGTCGGCAGGTCGGCCCGACTGCCCAAGGGCGGGCCCAACGGCCGCACCAGCGCGTCGTGGTCGAGTTCGCCGAAATAGATCAACGACACCAGATCCTCCTGGGCCGCAGCCGGACTCGGAGGCAGCACCCGGTGGCGTCCGCTGCGCCACCGACCCGCGGACCAGTGCGCGAGCAGGTCGCCGATGTTGACGGTCAGAGCGCCGGGCACGAACGGGGCGTCCACCCAACCGGAGTCGTCCGAGTACACCTGCAACCCGGCCACACCGGGCTCGCGGTCGAGCAGCGTCACGGTCCCGAAGTCGGTGTGCGGTCCGATGCGGAACTGCCCGGGCTCGGGTTCGCCGACCTCGGTGAGCGGCGGGTAGTGATTCACGTTCAAGGTCCACGTCGGATGCGCGGCCAGATCCTCGAAAGGATTGCGCGGCAGGCGCAGCGCCGAGGCGAACAACGCGAGCAACTCGGCGGTCACCGTGCGGCACCACTCCTGGTACTCGCCGAGCAGGGACTCGAGTTCGGGTACCTCCGACGGCCACACGTTGGGAAGGAACCAGAGCGCATCGGCCGACGCGTCGCCGGTCGGTTCGAACGCGCCCAACGCGAACGTCTCTTTGAGGTCCGGCGGCGTCTGCCCGCCCTCGGAGTATGCGTTGGCCTCCATGCCCGGACCGATCCAGCCGCGCTCTCCGACACGAGCTGCGTACCGCGCCTTGATATCCGGGGCGAGGGCGAAGAACCGTCGGGCGGCGGCGCGCACCTCGGCCGCCAGCGCCTCAGGGATCGAATGGCCCGACACCAGAAGAAAACCCGCGCGTTGCAGACCCGCGTCGACCGCGGCCTCGACTTCCGCAGCCCGGGCTCCGCCGGCACGCCATTCCGACAGATCGATCGTCGCGATGAAGTCGCTCATACCTCGCCTATGTCCTCTTTCCACACATCAGGGGATCTACCGATGAACCTGGTCATCAGGTCGAAGCAACGCTCGTCGTCCAGCACCTCGATCGCCACGCCCGCCTCCGCGAGCCAGTCGTGCCGACCTTCGAAATGCCTTGCCTCCCCGATGATCACCTTCCCGATGCCGAACTGCCGAATCAGCCCCGCGCAGTACCAGCACGGGCTCAGCGTCGTGACCATGATCGTGGAACGGTAGTCCCGCTGACGGCCGGCCCGCCGGAACGCGTCGGTCTCACCGTGCACCGACGGGTCGTCGTTCTGCACCCGCCGGTTGCGCCCCCGCCCGAGCAGTGTTCCGTCGGAGGCGAACAATGCTGCGCCCACCGGTACCCCGCCCTCCCCGAACCCCAACCGGGCCTCGTTGAGCGCCACCTCCAGCATGGCCTCGGTGCTCAGGTACGGATCGATCGACGCAGTCATGCGTCCACCTTAGGGGGGTCCGCAGGCTCCCGACCTCGGATCGAGCGAGCGACCAACACCAGGTACACAGCACCCGCGACGACGAAGCCCACGAAGAACGTGAGATCACCGAGCCACGGGAAGTGGCGGGGCAACAGCCCCGTGAACTTCTCCTGGTTGCTGAACAACACGATCGACAGCACCAGGCCGATGACGAACGCTATGACGCCGCCCCAGTTGGTGAAGCTGCGGTCGTACAGAATCCACGACTTACCCGCCTGGTCTCGCCGTAGCCACTGATC
>CAJCHX010000683.1 GCA_903970215.1 Acidobacteriaceae bacterium | reverse complement strand
CGCGCCTGGCGCGGGACGCCTGCTCACGTCACGACTTCTCGCCCCATCGCGCAGACGCCGGCTAGCACCGAGACACGGTGCGCTCGCCGCCCTGCTGCTGACTACCGCGGCGTTGTACACCTGGCACCTGTCTCGTAGTGGCTGGGGCAACGACTTCTACGCTGCTGCATCGCAAGCCGGGGCAATGAGCTGGAAGGCGTGGCTGTTCGGTTCTCTCGATCCGGGCAACGTCATCACCGTCGACAAACCACCGGCGGCCACCTGGGTCTCCGGGCTGTCGGTCCGGATTCTGGGGCTCTCATCGTGGTCGATCCTGCTGCCGCAAGCGCTCGAGGGTGTGCTGTCCGTCGCTGTGCTGTACTCCGCGGTTCGGCGGGTGCTACTCGGCTCGGGGTCGGCCACGAGCGCCTCGGCGGGCGGCCTCATCGCGGGCGCCGTCCTCGCGGCGACCCCCGCGGCCGCGCTGATCTTCCGGTTCAACAATCCCGACGCCCTGCTCGTACTGCTGATGACGCTGGCGGCCTACTGCACCATTCGTGCCTGCGAGCGCGCCTCGTGGCGCTGGCTGGCTCTGTGCGGTGTGGCACTCGGCTTCGCCTTCCTGACGAAGATGCTGCAGGGACTTCTGGTTCTGCCCGGGTTCGGCCTCACCTATCTGTTGTTCGCGCGGGCTCCGTGGTGGCAGCGGATTCGTGATGGGGTGATCGGCGTCGTGGCCGTTGTCGCTTCCGCAGGGTGGTACGTGGTCGTCACGATGGTGTGGCCCGCAGGCTCCCGCCCGTACATCGGAGGGTCGTCGAACAATTCATTCATGGATCTGGTCCTCGGGTACAACGGCCTCGCCCGAATACTCGGGAATTCCGCACCGAGTGGATCACACGGATCGGGACGTGAGGTCGGTCTGCCCGCGATGAGCGGCGGGGCACCGGGTACGGCCTTCGGTGGGCGAGCGGGTCTCGAACGCCTGTTCAGCAATGAATTCGGCAACGAGATCTCTTGGTTGCTACCGAGCGCTCTCATCGTCCTCGGTGCGATGGTGATCTGGGCCGCGCGCAGGCGGCTCGCAGGAGATGTCGCCGCCGCGGTCACCGCGTTCGGGACATGGCTCGTGGTCACCGCGGGCGTCTTCGCGTACATGAGCGGCACCGTCCACCCGTATTACACAGTGGCGCTGGCGCCGGCAATGGCAGCCCTGATCGGGATCGGATCGGTCACGGGTTGGCGGCGCCGCAGTGAGTGGGCGGGTACGGCGTTGCTGTCGTCGATGGTCCTCGCCGCGGCAGTCTGGGGGATAGTGCGTGCATGGCGGGCGCAGTTCGTGTGGCCGGTATTCGGGTGGGTTGTCGGCGCCCTCGGTCTGTGCGGTGTGATCGCCCTGGTGGCGGGCCGCGAG
>CAJCHX010000682.1 GCA_903970215.1 Acidobacteriaceae bacterium | reverse complement strand
CGAGTACGCCGCCGCGGCGGGCCGGCCCGCCGCGGTCCGCGCGGCCGCGCAGGCGTGCGCGCGCAACGCGGCCGCGCTCTTCGTCCCCTGCCACCGGGTGATCCGACGCGGCGGCAGCCTCGGCGGCTTCCGCTGGGGCCTGACCGTCAAGGAATGGCTGCTCGCGCACGAACGCGTGGCCTGAGCCGCGAAACCTGTCAGACCCCCTGGCCATGATGGGGGCCATGGACATCGTCTGCCTCCTCATCGCAACGATCACGCTGCTCATCGGCGCGATCGTCGGATGGTTCGGACATCACCGGTACTCCGCCCGCGGGCCCCGCCCCGTCGCGGCCGGCGACCTGTCCGGCTCGGTCGGCGCGCTCGTGACCCCGTTGCGACAGACCATCGACGCACTCGGGCGCGACCTGATGGCGGCGGAGCGCAGCCGAGTCGCGGCGTTCGCCGGCCTGCGCGAACAGATCGGAACCGTGGCGCGGACCTCGGATGCACTGCGCTCGGAAACGTCATCGCTCCGCGCGGCGCTGCGCTCCCCGCAAGTCCGGGGCCGATGGGGCGAGTTGCAACTGGAACGGGTCGTAGAGCTGGCGGGGCTCAGCCGACATTGCGACTTCACCTCGCAGGCAACGGCGACCGTGGGCGACGCCCGAGTGCGCCCCGACCTGGTGGTGCATCTTTCCGGTGGGCGCAACCTCGTGGTCGATTCGAAGGTTCCGCTCGACGCGTACCTGGAGGCACTCGACGCCCCAGCGTCCGATCGACCGGCACTGCTCGCCGACCATGCCCGCCGGGTCCGGGCGCACGTGACGTCACTCACAACGAAGCGCTACTGGGATGCAGTCGGCTCACCCGAGCTGGTGGTGATGTTCATTCCAGCCGAACCATTCCTCGACGCCGCCCTCGAAGCGGACCCCGGGTTGTTGGAGTTCGCGCTGGACCGCAACGTCGCACTCGCAACGCCCACCACCCTGGTCGCGATGCTCCGTGCGGTCGCGCTCGCGTGGCGGCAACATGCGCTGAGCGAGGATGCAGCTCGGATCCATGCGCTCGGTAGGGAATTGAGCGAGCGGCTCGATGTACTGAATTCGCATTTCGCATCGCTCGGTACGGCGTTAGGAAGATCGGTGGAGGCATTCAACACAACCGTCGGCTCGTATAACGCTCGCGTAGCCGTCACAGCCCGGCGGATCGGCGACCTCGACTCGATGCCAGATGTGTCGTTTGCCGACCAAAGCGGCGTAAGCTGTGTGCCACGTGCAGTGCCTGCAGGCACACATCCGAAGTTCTCCCGGCATTAACCGGTACGGTTCCTATGTGTCGAAGTTCCAGCCGTCGCGCTCCCAGGTACCGATCGATGAACGGTCGGTCCTGGCCACGGTGCCCGGGCTGCCCTGGTGGGGTGTTATCGCGACCCTTGTAGTGTTCGCGGGGCTGGGTGCTGTCCTGTCGTCGGCGATGTCAGGTGGACATACCGGCGCCATGAGCATCGGCCTCGGCTCAGTGGTAGCCGTGCTGGTCGCCCGAAACCGCAATGTCTTCACCGCGATCGTGCAACCACCATTGATGATGTTCGTGGCGATCCCGATGTTCAACTGGCTGACTCTGCCGAGCGCGAGCGAGAAGCCCGCGCAGATCGCGTTGGACGTGGCGTTGCCACTGGTGCGGCTGTTTCCGTGGATGTTCTGGATCACCGTGGTCACCGCGCTCATCGGAATAGCGCGGATGATCCTGTACCGGTCCAACACGCGCGCGGCCCGAACAGCCGGACGCAGCGGGAAGTCCGCAACCCCGTCCGTCCCGGCGCGACCTCAGCAGAGCGACGTCGCCGCCAAAGCGGGAACCCCTGCTTCAGGGCCGCGCACGGCTGCGCCTGCTGTCGGCCGCAAGCGCTCCGCTGCCGTCGGAACCGATGTTGCGGACGCCGCAGCCGCGGCCGCAGTGGCTGTGGGCGCAGAGAAGGCCGCCCGCCCCGCCACCGCGACCCGCGCCATGGCAGCGGACGACACCGCCTCGGTCGGCGCTCCCAAGGTCGCCGAGAAGTCCAGGGGGCTGCTCGGTCGTCTCATCGGGGGCGTCGCGGCCAGCGCAGATGCCGCCAAGCACAGCGTCCGCGCCGAT
>CAJCHX010000681.1 GCA_903970215.1 Acidobacteriaceae bacterium | reverse complement strand
GTCCTTGCCCTCGCGCAGGAAGTCCTTCATCAGCATCTTGCACGCGAGTCGGTTGACGCCGTTGATCCGCATGGCGTCCGACCCACACACGCCGTGCGCGCAGGACCGGCGGAACGTGAGGGTGCCGTCGAGGTATCCCTTGATGTATAGCAGCAGGTTGAGGAACCTGTCGCTGGGCAGGGCGGGCACCCGGTAGCTCTGCCAACCGGCCGCGTCGGGATCCTCCGGGTTGAAACGGTAGATCTTGATCGTCACCATGACGGCGCCGGGCGGGACCGGCGGCTCCACGCCACCCGCGGGCTTGTTGTCTACTGCGGCAGTCATCAGTACTTACGCTCCATCGGCTCGTAGCGGGTCTGGATAACCGGCTTCCAATCGAGGCGGATGTCCGAGGCCAGCCCGGTGCCCTGCTTGTACGCCATCGTGTGCTGCATGTAGTTCACGTCGTCCCGCTTCGGGAAGTCCTCGCGGGCGTGGCCGCCACGAGACTCCTTGCGGTTCAACGCACCTACGATGGTGACCTCGGCGAGCTCGAGCAGGAAGCCCAGCTCGATGGCCTCGAGTAGGTCGCTGTTGAACCGCTTGCCCTTGTCGTGCACGGTGATCCGGCCGTAGCGCTCCTTGAGCGCCCGGACGTCGTTGAGGGCGTTGGTCAGCGTCTCCTCCGTGCGGAACACGGCGGCGTTGTTGTCCATCGTCTGCTGCAGTTCGGTGCGGATCGCCATGACGTTCTCGTCGCCGTGCTCGCCGAGGATGCTCGCGAGCCAGTCCTGGACCATCTGCTCGGGGTGCTCCGGAAGCGGCACGAAGTCGTGGGTCGACGCGTACTCGGCCGCTGCGATACCCGCACGGCGGCCGAAGACGTTGATGTCCAGGAGCGAGTTGGTGCCCAGGCGGTTGGCGCCGTGCACGGACACGCACGCGCACTCGCCCGCCGCGAAGAGGCCCGGAACGATGTGCGTGTTGTCCCGGAGCACCTCGCCGTGGACGTTGGTGGGGATGCCGCCCATCACGTAGTGGCAGGTGGGATACACCGGGACCAGTTCGGTGACCGGGTCGACGCCGAGGTAGGTGCGCGAGAACTCCATGATGTCCGGGAGTTTCGCCATCAGCACCTCCTCGGGGATGTGCGTGACGTCCAGCAGGACGTAGTCCTTGTGCGGCCCGGCGCCCCGTCCTTCGAGCACCTCGAGGACCATCGACCGGGCGACGATGTCGCGCGGCGCGAGGTCTTTGATGGTGGGCGCATAGCGCTCCATGAAGCGCTCGCCGTTCGCGTTACGCAGGATGCCGCCCTCGCCGCGGACGCCCTCGGTGATGAGGATGCCGAGGCCCGCGAGGCCGGTCGGATGGAACTGGTGGAACTCCATGTCCTCCAGCGGCAGGCCCTTGCGGAACACGATGCCCAGGCCGTCGCCGGTCAGGGTGTGCGCGTTGGACGTGGTCTTGTACATGCGTCCCGAACCGCCGGTCGCGAAGATCAGCGCCTTGGCGTGGAACACGTGCAGTTCGCCGGTGGCGAGCTCGTAGGCGATGGCGCCGGTCGCGACCGGCCCCTCGTCCGTCTCGGTGATCGCGATGTCGAGGACGTAGAACTCGTTGAAGAACTCGACGTCGTGCTTGACGCAGTTCTGGTAGAGGGTCTGCAGGATCATGTGGCCGGTGCGGTCCGCGGCGTAACACGCGCGGCGGACCGGTGCCTTGCCGTGGTCACGGGTGTGGCCGCCGAAGCGGCGCTGGTCGATCTTGCCCTCGGGTGTCCGGTTGAAGGGCAGGCCCATCTTCTCCAGGTCGAGGACCGCGTCGATGGCCTCCTTGGCCATGATCTCGGCGGCGTCCTGGTCGACGATGTAGTCACCGCCCTTGACCGTGTCGAACGTGTGCCACTCCCAGTTGTCCTCTTCGACGTTGGCGAGGCTGGCGCACATGCCGCCCTGCGCCGCGCCGGTGTGGCTGCGGGTGGGATAGAGCTTGGTCAGCACCGCGGTCCGAGCCCGCGGACCGGCCTCGATCGCCGCGCGCATACCGGCGCCACCGGCGCCGATGATCACCACGTCGTAACGATGTTCCTGCATGTCTTTACGTCAGTCCTCTCTGGGCCGGCGCGCTACGCGGCGGTCGACGGGTCGAAGGTGAGCAGCGCGTACGTGCCGAGACCGACGATGAAGATCATCGAGATCAGCAGGAGGGTGTTGAGCCAGAAGCGGGTCTGGTCCTTCTTGGCATAGTCGGAGATGATCGTGCGCAGGCCGTTTCCGCCGTGCAGCTGTGCCAGCCAGAGCATCAGCAGGTCCCAGCACTGCCAGAAGGGCTGCTTCCAGCGGGCGGCCACGAAAGCGGCGTTGATCCGGTGCACTCCGTGGCTGTCCAGCGCCAGCATGATGAAGACGTGCCCGAACGTGAGTACCAGGAGTGCGACGCCGGAGAGCCGCATGAAGATCCACGCGTACTTCTCGAAGTTGCCCGCGTCGGGCCGGTGCGGCGACCGTGGGTTGTCCAGGGAGGCGGGGCGGTCGTAGCTCTTGAGGAGCGTCTTGGCGAGCTTGGGTGCGTTCGCGGTGGTCATGTCTCGTCAGGCCCCTAGTTGGTGAACATGATGTAGAGGAGGCGGGCCGCCATGCCGATGCCCGCTGTGAGGAACACCGCCCACACGACGATGGTCATGAGCTTCTGGAACTGGACGCCCTTCGACCAGAAGTCGATGAGGATCACCCGCACGCCGTTGAGGGCGTGGTAGAGGATCGCCATGACCAGGCCGATCTCCAGCAGGCCGACCACCGGATTCTTGTAGGTCTCGATGACGTCGTTGTAGGTGTGCGGGTTCACTCGGATAACGGCCGTGTCCAGCACGTGCGCGAACAGGAAGAAGAAGATCGTCACTCCGCTGATGCGATGTAGTACCCAGGACCACATGCCCGGATCGCCGCGATAGATGGACGGCCGACGCGCGCCCCGCGGCGCCGGCACTTCGGTCGTACTGCTCATCGAGCCCTGCCTCCAACATCGTTGATGGACGCGGCGGGAACGAAGCCACTTCGGTGCGAAGCCGCGGCGGTGGCGTCAGTCCCGACGTGTACCTGAACCCACGGCATTGACCTTAAACCCATGGGAATCTGGAATCGCAACCAACGTGGCTACTGCGTGGTAAGAAACTATGTACTTAGGATTGCCTCGCCAAATCTGGACGAGGAATGGTGTGTCATCGGCCGAAGGAGCGAACGCGTGCCCAACGTGGACTGGGATATGTTGCGGCGCAGTGCATTCGAGGCATCGAAGCGTGCGTACGCGCCCTATTCGAACTATCCGGTGGGAGCTGCGGCATTCACATCCGATGGCCGGATCGTGACCGGTTGCAATGTGGAGAATGTCTCATACGGCCTCACCTTGTGCGCGGAGTGCGGACTGGTCGGCGCGCTGCATATCTCGGGTGGCGGCAGGCTGGTCGCGTTCGCGTGCTGCAACGCCGACGGTGCGGCGATCCTGCCGTGCGGACGGTGCCGGCAGCTGCTGTACGAATTCGGCGGGCCCGACCTGTTGATCGACCACAGGTCGGGCCCGGTGCCGCTGCGCGCGCTGCTGCCCGACGCATTCGGTCCCGACGACCTGGCCGAGGTCGGCTTGCGATAGCGCGAACAGCCGGCCCACGGGTTTGAACAGGCCTACCACCGGCCCGTCGTCACGGCCCCGTCGGTCCCAGATCCCCATCGGCCGTCGGCCACCCCATCGCGTGCACCTGGCACCACCGGATGACGGCGTCGTCGGTGGGGCGGACAGCCCACGTTGGGGAACGTGGTCTCCGGTGGGGAGATGCTGCGCTGACCGAGTCGAATGCCGAGGTCGTGCCGGCCGGTCACCTCCGATGCAACGCCACCACCGGGATCGTGCGGGTGGTGCGCGCCTCGTACTCATTGAATCCCGGGGCGACACTGGTGAATCGGTCCCAGGCGGCGTCGCGCTCGGCGCCCGACAGCACTTCCGCACGTACCGGGACCACCCCGTCGTCCGGGGTCTCGATCTCGACCTCGGGATGCGCGCGCAGGTTGTGATACCAGGCGGGATTCTCCGGCGCGCCCGCCTTGGACGCCGCGATCAGCCAGGTGTCCGGGGCGGAGCGGATGGCCATCACCGGCGCGATCCGTTCGGTGCCGCTGCGGGCGCCGAGGTGGTGCACCAGTACCAGACTGCGGCCGAAGCCCATGGTGGTCACGGTGCCGCCACCGGCGCGGAACTCGTCGATGATCTGCTGATTCCAATCGGACATGAGTGTCTCCTTCGAGGGTGGTGGGTTGATGCCGCCGGGTGGCGGCTCACGGGTTCATGACGCGGATCGGCTCGCCGGCGAGGTAGGCCCGGATGTCCTCGACCGCGTCGGCGTAGAAGACGCGGTACTGCTGCTCGGTCACGTAGCCGATGTGGCCGGTGAGCACGGTGTTCGGCACGGCGCGCAGCGGATCGTCCGCGGGTAGCGGCTCGACGTCGAACACGTCCAGAGCGAGCCGGATCGCCCCGCTCGCCGCGGCCGCGGCCGCCGCTGCAGTGTCCAGAACCCCCGCGCGAGAGGTGTTGACCAGCAACGCCCCTGGGCGCATCCGCGCGATGTCGGCGGCACCGACGATGCCCCGGGAGCGCTCGGACAGCACGTAATGGATGCTCACGACGTCGGAGCGGCGGAACAGCTCGTCCTTGTCCACAGCCGTGGCGCCCGCCGCGGTCGCTCGCTCGGGAGTGAGGTTGGCCGACCACGCCAGGACGTCCATGCCGAACGCCGCACCGACGCGTGCGACCCGCGCGCCCAGATTGCCGAGGCCCACCAGTCCCAGAGTGGCACCTTCGAGCTCGGTGCCGACGGCCTTCTGCCAGCCGCCCGCCCGGATGCTCGCGTCCTCCTCGGGGATGCGACGCGCGGCCGCGAGGATCAGCGCCCACGTGTGCTCCGCTGCCGCGGCCGGGCGATGCCCGGTGCCGCACACCGTGATTCCGCATTCGCGCGCGACGTCCAGGTCGATCGCGCTGTTGCGCCGGCCGGTCGAGACCAACAGGCGCAGGTCGGGGAGCTGCCGCAGCACGTCCGCGGGGAACCGCGTCCGTTCGCGCATCGCCACCACCACGTCGTAGCCGGCGAGCTGCGCGGCGGGGTCGGTGAGCGGTCGATCGAACACGCTCACCGCGTCGATCCCGCCCACGCCGTCGCGCCCGACCGAGGTGAGGCCGTCGAAGTCGCCGTAGGTGGTTGCCACCCGCTGGAAGTCGTCCAGGACAGCTATCCGCACCGCTCCCACTGTAGGGCCGACGTGCCGATCGTGGTGCGGTAGTTTCCCCGTATGGCGACGGCTCCGCTCGATCTCGAATCGATCCGGCAGGCACCCAAGGTGCTGCTCCACGATCATCTCGACGGTGGCCTGCGGCCAGGCACGGTGCTCGAACTCGCCGACCAGACCGGCTACGGCGCTCTGCCCAGTCACGACGAGGCCGGACTCGCGCTGTGGTTCCGGGAGGCCGCCGACTCCGGGTCGCTGGTGAAGTACCTCGAGACGTTCGACCACACCGTCGGTGTGATGCAGACTCCCGAGGCGCTGGCGCGCGTCGCCCAGGAGTGTGCCGAGGATCTCGCGGCCGACGGCGTGGTGTACGCCGAGGTGCGGTTCGCGCCCGAGCAGCACACCGAGCGGGGGCTGTCGCTCGACGACGTGATGGAGGCGGTGCTCGAGGGCTTCGCCTCCGGGGAGTCGGCTGCCCGGGTGGCGGGGCGGCCGATCGTGGTGCGCTGCCTGGTGACGGCGATGCGGCACGCGGCCCGGTCGCGCGAGATCGCGGAGCTCACGGTGCGCTGGCGCGACCGGGGCGCGGTCGGATTCGATATCGCCGGCGCCGAGGCCGGGTTCCCGCCGAGCCGTCACCTCGACGCGTTCGAGTACATGCGAAACGCATCCGCCCCGTTCACGATCCACGCCGGCGAGGCGTTCGGGCTGCCGTCCATCCACGAGGCGATCGCGTTCTGCGGGGCCGACCGGCTCGGGCACGGCGTCCGGATCATCGACGACATCACGCTCCCGCCGGGGTTGGCCCCGGACAGCGACGACCTGTCGGGGGCCGTACTCGGACCGATCGCCGCGCGGGTGCGCGACGCGCGTATCCCGCTCGAGCTGTGTCCCAGCTCCAACGTGCAGACCGGCGCAGTCGCCTCGTTGGCCGATCATCCGTTCAACATGCTTGCGCGCCTGCGGTTCCGGGTGACCGTCAACACCGACAACCGACTGATGGGCGACACCACGATGAGCCGCGAGATGCTCAAACTGGTGGAGACCTTCGGCTTCACGTGGACCGACCTGCAGCGGTTCACGATCAACGCGATGAAGTCGTCCTTCCTCCACTTCGACGAGCGGCTGAGCTTGATCGACGATGTGATCAAGCCCGGATACGCGGTCCTGATCGGCTGACCGGCTCGTGATCGGCTGAGCGGCTCGTGATCGGCTGAGCGGCTCGTGTGCGGGCTCGGGCCGACACGGGCAATACGCACGATAACGGAGTATCCGGACGTTCGATTGGAATGCGTAGCATGTGACAACTAAAGTACCGAGGAGATGATTGTTTCTCCGAAGGGAAATATTTGTCCAAGCAAACCATTCCGGTCGCCGACCCCGTCCCCGCGGACGTGGTCGCGGTGCACCACGAACTGATCCACATCGTCCGCACCCTGCGCGTGAGATCGGAAGAGCACACG
>CAJCHX010000680.1 GCA_903970215.1 Acidobacteriaceae bacterium | reverse complement strand
GCGCCGCGCCGCCGCGATCAGCGGTCCGGACCCCAGTGGGACCGCTGCCAACCCGCGAACGACGACCGGGCTACATCGCGCTGCTGGTGGCGCTGATCGTCGGCGTCGCGGCGATCGGCGCGGTGCTCTACTCGAAGGCGGGAGCGAAGACGCCGGTGGTGGTCGTCGTCCGCGAGGTGGCCCAAGGCCATCCCTTGCAGCGAGCCGACCTCAGCACCGTCACGGTGTCGGGTGATGTGACCGCGATCGCCGGCTCGCGGCTGCCGGGAGTCATCGGCAAGACCGCGGCGATGGAACTCCTGCCAAACACGTTGCTGCAACGCTCCATGCTGACCACCGCGGGACCTCTCGGATCGGGCCAAGCCCTGGTCGGGGTGGCCCTCGATTCCGGACAACTGCCGGCCGACGGCCTCGCCGCGGGAGACACGGTGCGCGTCATTCAGCTGCCGCCGAAGAACGCAGCGGTGACCGGAACCGGTGCCGGTGCCGGTGGGACGGCACCGCAAGCGGTCGTGCTGGTGACGACCGCGCGGGTGTTCAGCGCGCACGCGGACCCGTCCAACGCCGGCGGAACGGTCGTGTCCCTGGTCGTGTCCACGCAGCAGTCGACCGATGTCGCCGCGGCAAGCGCGGCCGGGCTGGTGGCGCTGGTGCAGGTGCCGAACTCATGAACCGGGGCGCCTTTGGGGGTTAGCAGATAATCGACCTCGACGGGCACGGTGGCAATGGCGATGCGGTCGATTAGGCCTGCCTTCAGCATTCGTTGGATTGTCTCGGTGAGTACCTTGTCCGAGACCGGTCCGATCTTGGCACGTAGGGCGGACCGACGAAGTGGTCCGTCGCGTAGTGCGTGGAGTACGGGAAGTAGCCATCGCCCACCTAGTAGTTTCGTGATCCCCTGAACTGAGTTCGGTGACCACTCGTCCGCTGTCACCCTCGTGGCTCGTCTTCGAGTGGGTCTTGGCAAGCACGGGTTGACTCGCCGACGAGTGTGGTGTTGTCCGCCGGCGAGGCCAACGTCGATGCTGCAACCAAGTGCGGGCGGCGGGCGTATCCGTCCTGTAGGCACGACCGCGCAGTGAAGTCAGTAGACGTGGTGTTTGATGCTTCATCCAGAGCGTGGGGGTGAGATCTGAGGCGATCACCGCATGACGCTGTCGACGCGAAGCGGCTCGTTGGTCCTCGTGACGGTGGGTCGTGCTTCTT
>CAJCHX010000679.1 GCA_903970215.1 Acidobacteriaceae bacterium | reverse complement strand
CAGTGAAGCGATGACGCAGCTCCTTGCGACGGTTGACGAACGATGGCGAGGACGGCGCATTAGCAACCGCGCCTATGCGGAGGTCGCCAAGTGGGCCACGACGTATAGGCGCCGGCGCCTGAAGCCCGAGGGGTTGTTGAGCGGCATCGCCTACGGGGAGGACTTCGACAATCGGCTGTTTGAGATCTTCAGCCTGTTCTGTGTTAGGACTGGGCTGGAACACCTTGGCTTCACGTGTACAGAGGCGCGACCGATACATCTATCGAAGCAGCAGCCGGCCATGGAGTTCACACATCCCGATGGCTCCGCCACACTCGACGTCTACTTCCAACGGGCCCAGGGGGTGGCATGGACTCCGACGGCACACCGACAATGGCCAGCCATCCTCGGCATTCCAGACATCATCCTCTCGGCGCGCTCGCCTGTGACTCCGATCGTTCTCATCGACGCAAAGAACCGGGAACGTGGCGACGAGGCATCGACTGACGGTACTGAGGGAGAGCAGCGGGTGGGTCGTCACGCCACGAGCGAAGAGCTGCACAAGATGCTTGGCTACTTCACCAACTTCGGCCGCCGGACTCGTGTCGGCAACCGGGGGCCAACCGGTGGGCTGCTGTTCGGCTCCCGATCCGGCAGCACTGACGTATGGCTAGCGAAGTCCGACCACGATGGGCTAGTCGGCACAATCGCAATTGATCCGCTCGATGAGCACCTCATCGAGCCCGCCGGTCCGACGCGAAGGTTTATCGAGCCGCTGCTTCGCGCAGCTGGCCTGTTTGGGGGCCATCGCCCGGATGGCTGGCCGGCAGACGCCGAGCTGCAAGCCTTTCACGCGACCTTGCCGGATGAGCAGTCCGATGCTGCGGAGGCTGAGCGAGATGCAGCTATTCATGCATGGACATTGGAGCACTACGGCTCCGACCCGACCCGGGTAGCGATGACGGAAGGCGTACTAGAGACTCACGTCCTCGGAGAGTCGTGGCACCAGCTCAATGAGGAGGAACGTCAATTCTTGGCCACGGCCGAGATCTTCTGGGAGGACCACTCGGGCTCTGTAGGCATGGACTTCGGGCCCGTCGTGATCGAGATCGCCAAGGCCTTCGAGTCTGTCGCTGGTCGCCGCCTGATTGAGCCGTTTCGGGCTTGGGCCGATGTAAACGGCCGTGAGGTCGGCCAGGTGGCCACGATCGGCGACATACGGGCTGAACTTCAGCGGGTGTCAGAGCTGCAGCCAGGAATGACGAAGCCGCGTGGTGCACGATCACTCTCTGACTATCTGGATGCCTCGGGTCGACGGGCCGTAGCAGTCGACGTACTGCTCCCAGTTCTCACCCGATTGAATCCAGTACGGAAGGACGCCGCTCATCCACACCGCGTCACGAACAAGGTTGCCGCAGCTTGTCGAGCGTGGACGCTCGGCATCGGCGCAGAGCCATGCGCGCTATCGCAGCTTGCGGGAGCCCTGTAGGGCCGACATCGGTCATGCGACGGCCTTACCCTTGACCCCCTTGACTCCTGGTAAAGAAGTTCATCACACACTCTGACCTCGTAGCGGTCGGCGCCCGAAGGGTGCCGGCCGCCCTGGTGCGGCATCAAAGCCTCCCTCTTCGACTCCCGTCCTCCTGGTCGTCGTCGACTCGTTCGTGTGGCTGTGATCGCATCACGAAGGCTAGAGCTGGGTGCCTGACCTGTCTTGACCGGTGAGCTCTGGCGGGTCAGTGGTGTCGGGCGGTCGCTGGGCGGTCAGGGCGTGGGGCGGCTGTCGGGGAGGATGCCGGCTGCTTCGAGCCGGTCGAGCAGCAGGGTCCAGCGGGCCCGGGTGTGGGAACCGCTTCGGCTGGTGGCAGCGTCGATCTCGTTGCGGTTGAGCCCGTTGATCCGTGCGCCGATCACGGCGTCGAGGAGTTGGCTGTCGGCCCATTCTGCGAGGCCTTGGGCGGCGCTGAGCCGGTCCTCGGCGGTGTCAGGGTCCCCGAGGGTTGACTGGCAGACCCGGGCGAGGAGGCCGACGGGGCTGGTGTAGGGGACGGGGCAGTCGTCGCTGGGCTGGTGGTGGTGGTGGTGGCCGCAGCGGGGATGGATGCCGTAGTGGAGGTACTCGTCTTGGTCGACGACGGCGTGTCCGGTGCCGTGGTGGTGGGCGTCGAGCTCGGCTTGGGTGTCGACGGCTGAGGTGGGCCCCCAGTGGTGG
>CAJCHX010000678.1 GCA_903970215.1 Acidobacteriaceae bacterium | reverse complement strand
GGACGGAAGGGACACGGATACGGATACGGATGCCATGGTTACTCCTGAGGTAATGGAAGCTGTTGTCGCACTGGTGGAATGGAGTCAGCGGTCGGCGGGACGGTATGCGGTCACGACAACCGCCCCGCCCAGCCCGATGTTGTGTTGCAGGGCGACCTTGGCGCCTTCGACCTGGCGCTTGTCCGCGGTGCCGCGCAGCTGCCAGGTGAGCTCGCTCGCCTGGGCCAGGCCGGTCGCGCCCAACGGGTGGCCCTTGGAGATCAGGCCACCGGACGGGTTGACCACCCATCGTCCGCCGTAGGTGGTCTCGTCGTTGTCGACCAGCTTGCCGCCCTCGCCCTCGGGGCAGAGTCCGAGTGCCTCGTAGGTGAGCAGTTCGTTCGTGGAGAAGCAGTCGTGCAACTCGATCACATCGACGTCGTCGGGCGAGATGCCCGCCTGCTCGTACACGCGAGCCGCGGCGGTCCGGGTCATGTCGGCGCCGACGAGGGTGATCGCGCTCTTGTCCTCGAACGTGCTGGCCAGATCGGTGACCATCGACTGACCCACGATCTCGACCGCTCGGCCGGCCAGATCATGCCGGTCGACGAACGCCTCGCTGGCGAGGACGACCGCGCCCGACCCGTCGGACGTGGGCGAACACTGCAGCTTCGTCAACGGGCCGTAGATGCGCTTGGACGCGAGTACCTCTTCGAGTGTGTACGGGTCCTGGAACTGCGCGTACGGGTTGTTCTGGGAATGCCGGTGGTTCTTGACCCCGATCTTCGCGAACTGTTCCTCGGTGGTCCCGAATCGCTCCATGTGTTCCTTGCCCGCGGCGCCGAACATGTACGGCGCCGGCGGCATCGCGAACTCCTGGAGCTCTGCGAGGGCCAGCAGGTGCCGCATCATAGGCTGCTCGCGGTCGTCGTATGTCGACCCCAGGGAGCCCTTCTGCATCTTCTCGAAACCGAGCGCCAGTGCGCAGTCCACCTGTCCGCTGCGTACCGCCTGGGTCGCGAGGAACAGTGCCGTGGAGCCCGTCGAACAGTTGTTGTTGACGTTGATCACGGGAATGCCGGTCATCCCCAACTCGTAGACCGCTCGCTGCCCCGACGTCGACTCGCCGTAGACGTAGCCGACATAGGCTTGCTCGACCGCGCCGTATTCGATTCCGGCATCGGCGAGGGCCTTGGATCCGGCCTCTCGCGCCATATCCGGGTAGTCCCATTCGCGCGACCCGGGCTTCTCGAACTTCGTCATCCCGACGCCGATCACGAACACTCGCTCGACCATGTCCCGCACTCCTCGACCAGTCCACGTGTGTGGCACCCATATGTGTGACACTCTGTCCCAGGAAGTTATCTGGGACACGGTGTCGCGTCAAGGGGGTGCCACCGACTCGTTAGGATTGCCGGGATGTCGCGCAACGAGGACACGGGGGCGGGAGCGCCCGACGGACGGGTGACCCGGTGGGACGACCACAAGGCCCGCCGGCGAGAGGCGATTCTCGATGCTGCCGTCGATGCGGTCGTCGCGAGCGGCCCCGACCTCAGCGTGCAGGAGATCGCCCAACGAGCGGGCCTGCCGCGGTCGGTCGTGTACCGGATCTTCGCGGACCGCGCCGATCTCGACGAACAATTGCGCGCGCGGATCGTCGACCAGTTGATCGCCCGCCTCACGCCCACACTCGATCCGCGCGGCACCATCGAGGAGGCCATCAAGCAGGGGGTCGACGCCTATATCAGCTGGATCGTCGAATACCCGCAGCTACACCAGTTCCTATCGATCGGGTCCCGGAGCCATCGAACCGTCGGCTCGAGGGTCGTGACCGAGACGAAGACCGCGGTCGCGCTGCAGGTCACTCGCATCGCGACCGGCTTGCTCATCCGCAACCGGGCGAGCGCGGACATCGCCGAGTCGCTCGCCTTCGGCCTGGTCGGACTCGTTGATGCGAGCGTGAACCGATGGCTCGCCAACCCCGATCACGCGATCGATGCAACCCGGCTCGCCGACTTCCTCCAGACGTCCATCTGGCACGTCGTGGACGGAACCGCCGCTCAGATCGGGCTTCATCTGGAGCCGACGATGCAGATGGTTGCGGTCATGGACACCGCCCGCGTCACCGAGTGAGCCGACCCGTGGCGCACGGGCGACGTCGTGCTCTGGTTCGGTAAGTGGCTCTGGTTCGGTAAGTGAATGACCTCGGCCCCACCGCCCCGGTAGTGTGCCGACCATGCCGAATCTGAATCGCAGGACGTTCCTTGCCGCCGGCGCCGGCGCGGCGGTGACGGTGCTGTCCGCCGGCCGCGCGGCTGCGGCCCCGGCCGGGGCAGGCCAGCGGGTCGTCTATTCGTACGC
>CAJCHX010000677.1 GCA_903970215.1 Acidobacteriaceae bacterium | reverse complement strand
CGACGCGGAGGATCGCAGACGGGCCGCGATCGACCGGGCGGCCCGAACCACGGCGGTCGCCGAGGCGGCCGTGCCGCTGGCGCTCGGAATCGCGACCGTGGGCGCCTTGGTACTGGCCGTTCCCGCCGCCCGGCACGGCGTCGACGCGACCACGCTCGGCGTGTTGATCCTGTTGCCGCTGGCCGCTTTCGAGGTGGTGGCCCCGCTCCCGGCCGCGGCCCTGCAATGGGTCCGCTCGGCAGACGCGGCGACACGGCTCGCGCCGTTGCTCACCGCGGAGCCACGCGCGGTACAGGGTGCTGAGCCCGGCGGGGCCCCGACGGACGCGGCACGTCCGGCGCCGTCGGGCCCCGTTGCGCTTCGGCTGACCCGCCCGGACCGGACCGTCATCGACGTCCCGCCGCGCGGGCGGGTGCTTGTGGTGGGCCCGAGCGGCGCCGGGAAGACCACGGTGCTGCTGGCGCTCGCGGGGCTGGACCAGCGTGGCGGCGATGCCACCCTCGACGGCCGCCCGCTAGGCGACTACGCGAATCCGGCCGCCACCGTCGCCTTCTTCCCCGAGGACGGGCATGTCTTCGCGACAACCATCGCCGAGAACTGCCGTGTGGCAGCGGGTTTCGCGTCAGACGAGGCCATCGAGCGGGCGCTCCACGAGGTCGGCCTCGGAGCCTGGCTGGACGGGCTGCCCGACGGCGTCCACACGTCTCTGCCCAACGGCGCGGGGTCGCTGTCGGGTGGTCAGCGGCGCCGATTGCTGCTCGCACGGGCGCTGCTGAGTCCGGCTCCGGTCGTACTTCTGGACGAGCCGACCGAGCACCTCGACCGCGACGACGCCGAGGACCTGCTGGACCGAATCCTTGATCCCGGGGGTTTGTTCGCCGGCCGGTCCGTGGTGGTCGCGGGGCACCGAACGCCCAGGACCAGTGCGGTGCACGTGGTCAGCGCGGGGCGCTGAGGGCTGGCGATGATCGGGTCGGCGGCGGGCGGATAAATCCGTTGCGGTCCACTGCCGGCCGGGCGTAGCGTCGCTCGGTACCGAACGAAAGGAGGTGATCCGCGAAATGGTGAATTTCAGGATCAAGGAGGTGGCCGCCGCCTGACGGCGGTCGCCCACCTGGAATGACGTAAGGCCCTCGAGGCGCGTGAAGTCCACGCACCTCGGGGGTTTTTCGTTGTTCCCCACCGGAGCCCGGTCACGATCGCGGCCACAGCGGCCCGGCATGCCCTGGTGAAGGATGCCGAGCCGCACCCACCGCGATCGTAACCATCGGCATCCCGCGCATACTTAGCTCGATGTCCACTGATCCCCCCGGCGCCACCGTCTGGATAACCGGCCTCTCCGGCTCGGGAAAATCAACCGTGGCCGCGGCCGTGCGGGACCGGCTGATCGGCGCCGGCAGGCCTGCGTACCTGCTGGACGGCGACGTGCTCCGCACCGGCTTGTGTGTCGACCTCGGCTTCGACAAGGAGTCGCGCACCGAGAACGTGCGCCGGGTAGGCGAGGTCGCGCGCATGTTCGCCGACGCCGGCGTGGTGGCGGTGGTGTCCCTGATCAGTCCGTATTCGTCAGACCGCGACCGGGTTCGTGCCTTGCACGAGGCTCACGGGCTGACGTTCGTGGAGGTCTTCGTCGACACCCCGGTATCGAGCTGTGAGCAGCGCGATCCCAAAGGTCTCTACGCCAGCGCGCGGGCGGGCACGCTTCGGGGCTTCACGGGGATCGACGACCCCTACGAACCGCCGACGGCGCCCGACGTGGTCCTCAACCCGGCGGACGGGGATCCCGCCCGCATGGCCGATCGGGTGGTAGCGCTGCTCCTGCCCACGTGATCGGGCTACGACCGCTCCATCCGGCGGCGCGCCGAGTCGATGTGACGACGGGTCGCGTCGAACCGCCGGTATCCCCGTCGCAGCAGCGGCTTGACCCGGTCCGCCACGCTGCGCGACGGCGTCGGTAGCGGCATCGTCAGGACCACGTCGGCGAGCGTATCCAGCGTCAGGTCGAGCAACCGCTCCGTGCCGGGCACCGGGCGCGGCTCGCGGGGCGGCCGGGGGATGAGGTCGTCGAGATCGCCCACCACGTGGAACCCGCGCTCGCGGATGTATGCCACGGCGGCCTGGGCGCGTTCGGTGACAGCAGGCAGTGCCGACGCCGGCAGGGTGGGCGCGCCGCGGTCGGCGGCCGCGAACATCACCTCGCCGATCAGGTAGTGCTTGACTGCGGCCTCGTAGCGCGCCCACTCGATCCGCTCCGGCTGAAGCCTCTGGTTGAGGCGGCGGAGCAGCTCGATCTGCCCGACGGACAACGCGGAGTTGTCGGAGGGCACCGTCCGGGTCATCTGCTCCGGGGTCAGTCCGACGACGGACAGGTAGCGTCGCCACAATTCGTCGCGCCCACCGCCCGACGGCGGCACCGTCACCACATGGACCCGGTCCGGGGGCAGATCGCCGGCCCACGTCGCGAGGATGCGGGGCAGGTCCTGGAACTCCCAGAACGGGTTCCGCAGCTCCGGCGCCGGATCGTCGACCATGTGCAGGAAGTCGTCGAAGGCGGTCGTGTGCTGGTTCTTGACGTTCTCCTGCCACACCGACGGGATCTGTCGGCCGAGGTCGCGTGCTGTCACGACGATGTGCGTCTGCGCGAACGCCAGATCGGCGCGGGCGCGGGCGGCTTCGGCGGGTGTCGCGCTGGCGAACAACTCGTGCGAGATGAGCGACGTCGCCGGCCACGCCTTGACCTGGTCGACCATCCGGCCCCAGGTCCCGGCGTGGGCCGGGTCGACCCAATCGAGATACCGTTCGGGCTGCAGGTGCACCGCTGCGTGGAAGTGGGAGGACACCACCTCACCGGGGTAGAACACGCCGCGCCGCAGCGCCTCGTCGCGGTTGCGCCAGAACCGGTCCTGCAGGCCGGTGGTGCCCGTCTTCGGCAGGCCGACGTGCAGGTAGACGTGCTGTCCGGTCACTACCCCGCGTACCGGTCGAGCTTCGCCGACAGGCGCGGGAACAGCGCGCCGTCGGGGTCCACGCGCTCCTCGACGTAGGCGAGCGCCCCGCCCTGTTCGACGAGCCCGTACAGGCGCTTCGACCCCCCGATCAGGGGGCTGCTCTTGGTGCGGACCACCGCGTCGGTCGCGAGTTCCCACGCGGTCTGGGAGACCGGCGCGCCGTAGTACAGCTCGATGATTCCGGAAGCGTGCGCGACGAGGAATTCGATGTCGTCGTCCTCGCCGATCCGCCAGAAACCGGACTCGCGCAGGTCGGGCTCGACGTATTCGCCCTCGGTGTCGAGCTTCCAGGATCGTGACTCCCAGGAGAGGAAGTTCTGGCCGTCGTGACTGACCACGATCTGCTGGCCGAACCGGTAGTCGCCGCCGGCGTCGTTGCCCTCACCCTCGCCGCGCCACACGCCGACCAGCGGCAGCAGGCCCAGCACGCCGGGATGCAGGTCCGGGCCCATGCGCAGGTTGGCGGTGTCGTCCGGCACGGGCAGCCCAGGCAGTCCGGTGATGTTGCGGGTCGACGTCCGCTCGGCGCGCTCGGCCGCCATGTCGAGCGTCGACTGCCCGACTGTGGAGGCACTGTGCACTCCGCCCGTAGGGGCAGCCTCGTCGGCGGACGCGGGGGTGTTCTGGAGGTCGTCTGAGGTCATCGAGCGCCCTCCCTACTGTCCGTCGTGAAGGAGCCGCCAGATCACGAAGACGGCGAATCCGAAGATCGCGACCGAGGCCAGGACCAGGAGGATCTCGAATGCAATGACCATGGCGGTCATCGTAGCGCTCACATGCGACGAGGGCGCACGTCCGGGTGGACGTGCGCCCTCGCGCGTGGGGGGTGGAGCTTACTTGCTGACCGTGATGTCCTGGTCGTAGACGCCGTTGGCATCCGGGGTCACGGTGATGTCGCCGTTGCCGACCGGCGAGAGGGCCCGGATGGTCCAGGTGCCGGGAGCGGCGAAGAACCGGTAGTCGCCGGTACCGGACGCGACGACCTCGGCGGTGAACTCGCCGGTGCCGTCGAGCAGGCGCACGAATGCGCCCGCTACGGGGTTACCGTGGGTGTCGAGGACCTGCCCGGTGAGGACGGTCTCCTTCTCGACGTCGACGCCTGCCGGCAGCTTCTGGCCCTGCTTCGGTGCTGCACACATGATGTTCCCTTACGCTCCCAGCTCGATCGGTGCGCCGACAAGCGAACCGTATTCGGTCCAGCTGCCGTCGTAGTTCTTGACGTTGTTGTGGCCCAGCAGCTCCTTGAGCACGAACCACGTGTGGCTCGACCGCTCACCGATTCGGCAGTAGGCGATGGTCTGCTTCTCGCCGTCCAGGCCGGCCTCTTTGTAGAGCTCGGCGAGGTCCGCGTCGGACTTGAAGGTGCCGTCCTCGTTCGCGGCCTTGCTCCACGGCACGTTGATGGCGCCGGGGATGTGGCCGGGGCGCTGGCTCTGCTCCTGCGGGAGGTGGGCCGGCGCGAGGATCTTGCCCGAGAACTCGTCGGGCGAGCGCACGTCGACGAGGTTCTTCTCGCCGATCGCGTCGATGACCTCGTCGCGGAACGCGCGGATCGACACGTCGGGGGCCTTCGCGACGTAGGTGGTCGCCGGGCGGCTCACCTTGTCGGTCGACAGCGGGCGGCCGTCGAGCTCCCACTTCTTGCGGCCGCCGTCGAGCAGCTTCACGTCCTCGTGGCCGTAGAGCTTGAAGTACCAGTAGGCGTAGGCGGCGAACCAGTTGTTGTTCCCGCCGTACAGCACCACCGTGTCGTCGTTGGCGATGCCGCGCTCGGAGAGCAGCTTGCCGAACTGCTCGGCGTCGACGAAGTCGCGACGCACGTGGTCCTGGAGGTCCTGCTTCCAGTCCAGCTTGACTGCGCCCTCGATGTGGCCGGTGTCGTAGGCGCTGGTGTCCTCGTCGACCTCGACGAGCACCACCTTGTCGGTGTTCAGATTCTGCTCAGCCCAGTCTGCGGTGACCAGGACGTCGGAGCGAGCCATGAGGATTCCTTTCGTGATTCCTATGGACGTGATGAGCCGGTGGCAACTACCGATGCCGCCCGGGAGAGTGCGGCAGCGCGGACCGCGGAGGAGATGCGCCTTTCGGTGGTCGGCCGGGACACGGCACGACGCGGGCGGGACTCAGCCCAGACAGCAACAACCGGCCAGACGGCAGAGATCGACCGCACGGCGACGGGTGAGCAGCAGCTCACTGCGGTTGCGCATGGGGACCAGGGTACCCGGCGGCGCAGTCGCCCGTCACGTCCCCACCCGGTAGAACGCCCCGGGCGTCACCGTTGCGTCGCGGGCCGAGCCGAACAGCACCACATCGGCGTTCTCGCCCTCGGCACCGGACGCGGTCAGCCCGAACGGAAGTCGCATCGGCGGCAGCGTCCGACTGAACGCCGCGAGGACGCGGGGCTCGTCGCCCGGCAGTAGTTTCGCGGTCGCGTGATCCTCGGGACCCGTGTAGATGCGGGTGGCCCGCACCGCGATGCCGCCGTCCACTGCCGAGAAGTCGCAGCTCACCGATACCGTCACGGTGCGGCTCGGATCCTGGGGCGTGGGCAGCGGGACCTTCCCGGTGAGGATCACGCCGGTCGCCGACTTGACGAGGCCGTCCGCGGGGCTGCCCGCGCCGGCGTGCCGGCCGGGGACGGGGGTGTGCACCTGGACGTCGATGATGCCCAGGTAGCGCCCGAAGTCCTTCTGGTCGAGCCGGACTCGGGCGTCGATCGATTCTGCGCGCAGGGGCGTCCTCGCCGTCACCAGCCGGGTGCCGATGGGCAGCGTGACGCCCTGCAGCTCGGCCTCGAGCTGCGCCACGCGTCCGCCGCCGAGGGGGACCGACGGGACCGCGATCGACACTCGGCGGTAGCGGCCGTCGCGCGCCGCGGTGATGAAGGGGAAGCCGTCGATCGTGACATCGGGGTCGGTGTCGAACCCCCCGGCAGCGCGGATCGTGCGGGAGAGCCGGTACTCCGCTGCGGTCGCCGAACCGAAGTCGATCAGCACCGCCAGGGCGATCAGCGTGGCCACCGCGACGACCGCCCAGCGGACCCGGGTCCGGCGACGCGACACCGTCCACGGACGTAGTGAGGAGGCGGGGCGGACCATCGGGCTATTCTGACACCCGACATCACCACGCACGTAACACGTTGTAGAGGGGGCCTGTGGACCTGCTCCTGCTGACTCCGGACTCCGATCCCCATGTGGTCCTCCCGTCGCTCTCGCTCCTGGGCCATAGCGTTCGGGCCGTCCCCGCCGACGTGTCGTCGTTGCTCGAGGTGGGGGCCGCGGACGTCGCGTTGGTCGACGCCCGCACGGATCTGGTGGCGGCGCGTGGTTTGTGCAGGTTGCTGGGCACCACCACCGACTCGGTTCCGGTGGTCGCCGTCCTCACCGAGGGCGGCCTTGTGGCCGCGAGCGCGGACTGGGGCCTGGACGACTTCCTGCTGCCGGGCATCGGCCCCGCCGAACTCGATGCGCGGCTCCGGCTGGTGGTCGCCCGCCGCGGCGGCGCCGCGCCCGAGGAGTCGGCCGACAAGATCACGCTGGGCGAGTTGGTGATCGACGAGGGCACCTACACCGCGAGGCTCCGCGGCCGTCCGCTCGATCTCACCTACAAAGAGTTCGAGCTGCTCAAGTACCTGGCCCAGAACGCCGGGCGGGTGTTCACCCGGGCCCAGTTGCTGCAGGAGGTCTGGGGATACGACTTCTTCGGCGGTACGCGCACCGTCGATGTCCACGTGCGGCGGCTGCGCGCCAAACTCGGGTCCGAGCACGAGGCGCTGATCGGAACGGTCCGCAACGTCGGATACAAGGCGGTGCGCCCCGCGTCCCGGGGCAAAGCCGGGGAGTCCGACGACGACGGCGATTTCGATCCGGGCTACGACGGGTAGCGCCGTTCGCCGCCGGTAGCGTTGCGGCAATGGACGACGTGCAGATCGTGCGCGGGCCGCTCGGGTCGCGCGCAGACGGGGTCGCGGCGATCGCGGAGCAGGCGGGTCGCGTCGACGGGGTCGAACCCCTCTCGGAGCAGTTCAGGTTGGGCCTGCACGGGCCGGGACCGCACCTGGTGTGGGCCGACGGGGCGGGCGACGTCGCCGCGTACGCCGGAATCGTCACTGCACCCGGCGGCGGGCCGGCCGCCG
>CAJCHX010000676.1 GCA_903970215.1 Acidobacteriaceae bacterium | reverse complement strand
CAACTCCTCGGTTGGCGCTGCACGGTTGCGCGCCTTCGCCACCGACGGCGAGGTACTCGACGAACGGTTGTGGACGCGCGTCGCTGGGCTGACGGGGGCCGGTGGCAACTCGACGGCGCTCGTCGGGACGGCGGAGCAGGTCGCCGATGCGCTCCTCAAGTACATCAACCTCGGGCTCTCGACCATCTTGTGCAGCCGATTCTTGAAACTCCCCACTCACGATCAGCGAAAGTCCCCAGATGACCACCGGGATGAAGTGACGCTGAGACTACTTCGCTGAAGTCGCCACCACCCCCTGACGTAGCTCGTTCGAGCGGGCCTGATGAGCGCGCATCCGGTAGCTCTCGCCGTCGATGTGGAACACGACGCTTCGATGTAACAGCCGGTCGAGCATCGCCGCGGCGACCATCGGATCGTCGAAGATCTTGCCCCATGACGCGATGCCGAGATTCGTCGTAAGAATCGTCGAGCTCTTCAGATACCTTGTCGTGATTACCTGGAAGAGCGCGGCGGCTGCCTCACTGGCGAGCGGCAGGTATCCGACCTCGTCGATGACGAGCAGACGTGGATTTGCAAAGAATCGCATCGTCGTCGCCCACCGTCCTTCGAGCGCGGCACGGTGACACCTCGCGGCGAGATCGGCGGCGGTCGTGTAGTAGGTGCGATAGCCGGCCTCGATCGAACACCGCGCGAGGGCCACCGCGAGCATGGTCTTGCCGACCCCGGGTGGCCCGATGAACAACACGTTCGTCGCGTCCTCAAGGAACCCCAGCGTGGCGAGCTCATTGACGAGGTGTCTGTCGACGCTTGGTTGGGCGTCGAAGTCGAAGTCGGCGAGGCGCCACGGCGAGGGCAGCGACGCGAAGCGCT
Organism: Acidobacteriaceae bacterium; assembly: GCA_903970215.1. GTDB lineage: Bacteria > Actinomycetota > Actinomycetes > Mycobacteriales > Mycobacteriaceae > Tsukamurella. The sequence continues at coordinate 1,708 of CAJCHX010000676.1, read as the reverse complement.
CGAGGGTCGCGCGCCGGCGCTGGTCTGTCGCGGTGACCTCGAGGGCCAACAACCGCTCCAAGAAGGCCGTGTGACCGAGCTCGTCGCGCGCTGCCCGTTCGAGCTCGCCCGGAAGCGCCTCGGCCGCGGCGCTGAGGCGCAGGTAGGCAAGATGGCTCCGCAGTTGCTGGTAGATCGAGGCCTCGCTCATCGCGTCGCTCCGGCGAGCTCGGCGTAACGGGCGAGATCGACGGTGACCTCGCGCCCGACAGCACCGAGCAGTCGGGCCGCCTCTTCGAGCGCGGCGGCACTTGGTGGCCGGTTGGCCTTGGTGTCACACGGCGAGGCGCACGAGAAGGCGGCAAGCACGGCCTTTTCGAGTGCCCGGTGGTGTTCGGGACTGCGCACGAGCTGACCGGCACCGGGATGGGCGAGACGGTGATTAGCCAGGATGTGGCCACCGAGGCTGCGCACCTCGATGGACGCGCTCGCCAGACGGTGGTGGACCTCGACGGTCGTGCCTGAGAGCCCCGGCGGGGTGGCGTAGCGGTTGCCGCGAAACGCCACGCTCGCGTTGTCAGCAACGATGCGGTCAACGACGAGGGTGGCGGGGTAACCGATCGCCGGCAAGTTCATCAGCGGTTCGGCGTCACCGAGCACGCCGACGCTCGTTTTGGTCCCGTCCTCGTATCGGCGTTGGCGGGCATCGCCCGTCGTTGCCAAGAACGCGTCGAGCTCCAGCTGGGCCTGCTCGGGGTCACGGGCCTGGGTCGTTCGCCACCACCGTCCCGAGACGTAGCGGACCGATGACTCGACCGAGCCCTTGCGGTTGCCGCGCCGGGGCGGGCATGGCTCGACGATCGCGCCATAGTGCTTGGCCACTGGGGCAAAGCTCGCCTGGACATCACGTGAGCCCGGGACGATGACCGTCGCGAGGCGATCGGTGCGCCAGATCCGGGCCGTGCCACCGAGGCGGCGCATGACGGCGTCCATCGCTTCGATGAGATGGGGCTGGTCGAGATGCTCGGACAGCACGCCGCGGATCCGCCCCGAGTGTGGCAACGTGCCCAACAGCACGTACATCGTCGCCCCCCACGGCGCGCGCCGGCGCTCGAACCAGTCCCACTGGATTTCCTCACCCGCCGGATGCTCGATCTCGATCGTGTCCCGGCCCTTCACGCCCTGACACGGGTCACAGTGCGGGCGGAGCGCCTTGGCGCGGATCTGGCGCACAAAGCTCGGGTAGCTCTGCGCGTAGCCGAGCGGCACGATCTCGTCATAGAGCGTCGTCGCCCACAGATGCGGGTCGTCATTGAGGCGGAGCGTCACGTAGTGCTCGACGCACGCGAGCGGATCGGGCGTGGGTCGGGCGCGCTCTCCGGGAACGCGCGTCCCGTTCAGATATGCGCGGATGGTCTTTCGGTCATGTCCCTCGTGGCGGGCGATCGCGGAGATCGTCCAGCCTCGGTTGTGCAAAGCAACTGCTTCCACGTCTTCCCCTTGTGTGAGCATGACGGACGGACCCCTTCGGACTGATCGGCGTAGGAACCGTCAGTCTCGAAGGGGTCCACCTCAATCGGGTGGATGGTGCTGTCCATCGCGGTGCTCAAGGGTGGGGAATTTCGTTGATCAGGTCTGGGGAAGTTCCGTGATCGGCGGCAACACCACAGGAGGGACACCCGGTCCGAGCGCTCGTCGTCTCGACGAGGATGAAGCACTCACCCTCGTC
>CAJCHX010000675.1 GCA_903970215.1 Acidobacteriaceae bacterium | reverse complement strand
GGGGGCGCTCCCGGAAAAACGGGCGGGCGCCGGGGCGGGGGCGAAACGTTTGTCAAGGGCCCGACGTGTGAAATCCGTCACACCTCGCCGGGTCCGTTGCACTCGGCTGCATACCGAGCATGCAACCCCCCCAAGTTGCGTATGCAACCACGGCATGCCGAACGCGCAACCGCTGCACAACGACACGGCCGCCGGGCAGTGCTCGACGCCTAGTAAACTGGTGCTCGACCCCCTTGCCGGCGCCTACTGGCACTCCCGACTAGGCGGCCCCACCGGCAAGGGGGTCTGGGCCCGTAGGGGGTGCGGGTATCCTGTCGACATGACGACAAACGCCCCGCCGCAATGGTGCCGTGACTGCGGGAAGGCACTGCCCGGTAGTGACAAGCTGACCAAGACCGGCCGGTGTGTGGGATGCGCTACTGGCAGACAGCGCCGGGCGAACAGAGAGATGCACGAGAAAAGCGGCCCGGCGTACGACCGTTGGCTGGCTGGCATGGTCGAGGCGGCCCGCAAGGCGGTGGCATCCGATGGTCCCCCGGCGTCATGCCCGCTATGCGGTAGTATCCCGGCGGGGCCGTCGGAAAGCGAAGGATAGAAGATGGCCTCCAAGGACCCGAACGCCGTTAGCCAGAAGTGGCAGAGCCGGCTTACCTCTGCCGCCAGCGATGGCACGATCGCCCAGGGGATCGCAGCCGTCACGGTGAGCCCCGGCCAGGCGGCTGCTCGCAGCGCCGATCTGTGGGTGCAGAACACTACTGCCGCCAAGGCCCGCTTCGCGGCCAACAGTGCGAAGGTTACCCTGGCCGACTGGCAGCAGGCGGCTACGAATAAGGGGATCAACCGGATCGCCGAGGGTGCGACGGCCGCCCAGCCGAAGATGGCGACGGTGATGGGCAAGCTCTTGCCGGCGATCTCCCAGATCCAGTCGTCCCTGCCCGCCCGTGGCAACTTCGCTCAGAACATGGCGCGAGCGCAGGCCATGGCTCAAGCCTTGCACGACAAGAAGGGTTCGTTCAAGGCTTAGGCCTTGAACGAATCTTGACTACTGAGAGAGGATCAAAGATCACTCATGCCTGCCCTCGACACGATCTACACCTATGCAACGAACCCCGGTGCCGGCCCTGCCGCCACCGCACCGGCGGTTGGCGATTCCCTGTCCGTCCGGGACTTCAATGCGGCCCAGTCACAGGCCACATTGGAGGGAATGTGGCGTAGGGGTGCCACGGCCGGCTACGCCAGAGTCCGAAGCCCCCGGCTGCACGACAACGTGACCGGGCTCAACGGCTACAGCGCCGAGGTGGTCGACACGCTGCCGTTTCCCTTGCCGGCCGGACAAGGATTATGGCCGAATGACAACCTAATCGTAGAGGTGAGCGGCGGTGGCGCCGAGACGGATGCGGCGGTCCTGTCGATCTACTACGAGCAGCTCGGCGGCGTGAATGCCAGGCTCGCCCATTGGAGCGACCTGCTCCCCAACGTGAAGTCGTACAAGATGTTCCAGGTGGCGGCCCCGACGGCCGCCAATGCCTGGACAGATACGGTCATCACGACCACCGAAAACCAGTTGCACGCCGACTCCGACTACGCCCTGCTCGGCTACCGTTCGAACACCGCCGTGGCCGCGGTCGGCTTCAAGGGCCCCGATACCGGCAACTTGCGCATCTGCGGTCCGGGTACCACGACCACGCTAGATACGACGGACTGGTTCATTCGAAACGACATGCAGGGCGGTACGCCGTATGTGCCGGTCTTCGCGGCCAATAACAGGGGCAGTTTGTATGTGTCGACCATCGACGTGGCCGCCCAGGCGGGCCTGATCGTGACCCTGTTCTGCGCCGAGATGGCGTCCAAGGTCAACGTCTGACCATCACACACAGGCTCGAATCCCGGGTAAGCCAGCCTTACTCGGGATCCGAGACCAGAGAGGCGCACCCTTGCTAAGCGAAGTGAAGTTCGATCTGGCGTGGGAGCCGGCCGTCCACGCTGAGCCTTTGACAGCTCAGCCGGGCGGGCGGTGCATCCTCATAGGGTTCTCGGTGCGGGAAACCTCTGGCACCACGGCCGCCACATTCCAACTGATCAACGGCCAGGACTCCAGGGGGATCGAAGTGGTCGGAGTGCAGCTAAACCCGTCCGGCGCGGCCCGGGACTGGTACGGCCCGCAGGGCATTCGCATGGAAGTGGGAGTGTTCCCCGTCGTCACCGGCTCGCTGGCCGGGTCGTTCTACCTCTGGAGAGGGGAGCCCTAAGTGTCCTCTGATACGGGCAAGGTCACTGCTCAGTCGGCGTCGGCGGGCAACGTGCTGGACGGCTATATGTCGTTTACCGCCACCACAGCGGCCACGAACGTGCTGGTGGTCCCGGCCGGCAGGACGTGGGTCGGGCAGATAGCCGTTTCCTGTGCCTGCGCCGAGAACGCCGGAGACACAGTCATGGCCCGAGCCACAGCCACGATCAGCGTGGCCGGAACCGGAGCGACCCCGCCGGCCGGCACCATTCTTGCGTGTGATGCGCTCGCCGGTGCGAACGCTGCTGGTGGGTTGACCGGCACGTCTGGGGCCAACAATGCGACGTTGCCGCTGACTCTGATCGCGCCGGCCGGCAACTCGGTGTCAATCCAGGCGGCGACCACTCAAGCGGGTGACCTCACCGTTGTGAGAGTGGCCGCTTCGGGGGCCTTGCAGTAGTCACGTGTCGTCTATCGACCTGCCCGACTGGGTGCCGGGTAACACTCCGGGGGGGAGTACGGCATTCGACGGCAGTATCGGGCCGGTTACCAGCGGTAGCGAGGGGTCGTCGCCATACATTGAGGTTTTCCCCTATACGCAGCTAATTATCAACGTGCGAGTTCCGACAACTGCCGCATGCGAGGTTTTCCTCCAATGGTTCGCTGACCCGCTCGGCGTGATCCCGCTCCAGGCGCAGCAGTCATTCTTTAAGCTGGGGTCGGCACAGACGTTCATCCGGGTTCCGGTGATCGGCCCCTACCTACAGATCTCCGTGAACAATAATGGCGGGTTCACCCAGTCTTTCCCGGTGGTGGTGAGCGGTACCACCTGCCCGTTTCCCGTGGGCGTGGATCAGGCGCTCGGGCTCTGGTGCCCGCTCGACGCCCAGGCCCAAGCGATCCCCGGAAACTCCCAAGCGGAGTTTTATCCGGCCGTTGCCGTGGCCGGGCCGGCGATGTTGTCGATCATGGGGACGATCTCGTTCTCGTGGCGCTTTGAACGTGCGAATAACGGGGCGTGGGACATCCTGTTTGGGGACTTCAACACCGACGTTGGCCCTATCTACGTTCCCTGTACCCTGCCCGGCGACGATTGGCGGGTCCGGGTCGTGAACCCTAACGCCGGGGCCGGGAGCTACTACATATCGGTCACGCTGGATCAGCAGTGAGCACCGTTACTCGCATCGTGCAGTTCGAGGCGACCGTCCCGGCCGGCACCGCCGCTGCCAACCCCCTGGTCACGCAATGCCAGTTGGGGCCCGGTACGGTCGAGTGGGTCGAGATCCAGGTTCCGCCCGGACCGCGTGGCCAGATGGGGCTGTACGTTGCGTCGTCGCTGCAACAGATCATCCCCTACCGGGTGGGCGCGACCCCGATATGGCTGACAGTCGATGGGGCCATGTTGCGCTACGACCTGGACGGCCTGCCCGACTCGGGCGATTTCCAGGTGGTCGCCTACAACACCGGCAACTACCCGCATACCTGGTGGGCGCGCTTCGGGGTGAATGACGAGTTGGGCGGGCCCGCCCCTGACGCTAGTACCGCCGCTCCGGACCTGAGCGTCCTAAACTCCTAACGTGAGCACAGTCAACCCCAGGGAGGCCGCAGTTATGACCATCAGCGTGCAGCAGGTCGCATCGTTCGTCCGCCAGGTGGCGGCGATCGCTTCGGTGGTTGTCGGCGCCATCGAGCAGATCCCGCTTCCGCCAACGGTCCGCCCGGTGCTGATCGGCATCGGCGGCGTCGTGCTGGCGGTCGAGCACTACGTGTCGGATCCGTCGACCGGCACGCCGACCGTCCCGGCCGCCCCGGTGTCGCCTGCCTCCAACACCGGCACGGCCGGGACGGTTTGACGTGACTCCGACTCCTGACTGGAATAATCCGTCGGCGGGAACCTGGAACACGGCGTTTCCGGTCCCGAATGGCGGGGTGGCTTCAACGTTCACGGCCTTCGGGTGGCTCCGGGTCCTATTCGCCGACGGCATCCCTGAGTTCTTCGGCGATATGCAGTACGCCGCCGGACTGACGGGCGGGGTGCTGGTGTGACGCCGGCCGTGCCCGCCCCGACGCCGGCCGGCTGGGAGGTTGTCACGACGGCGCCGGGTGTCGGCCCGGACGTGACCGGCCGCAACGTGCCCGGCCATCTGGCGACGGTGCGGCTCAAGGCGACCGGGGCCGTGTTCCAAGTGTTCGTCCCAAATGCGGACCTGGCCAGCATCGACAAAGTGCAGACCGACATCCAGGCTAAGGCCGATCAGGTGGCCGCACTCGGATCCCTGAGCGCCGGGTAGGTCTACGTGGACCTCGACGTAGACCTGGCCGCACTGGCCATCGGGGCGCTGATCCTGCTATTTGCTCTCGGTCTATTCTTGGTTGCCGAGGTGATAGCGAGACTGATCGGGTCGGGGGTGCCTTTCGTCGGCGGCGCCATAGGGTCCGCGGTCCGCGGTGCGGTCGGTGACGTGTCTCGTTGGGTGCTGACTGCATACGACTCATCGGTTCATAGCGTCGCTCAGTTCTTTGCCGCTGTCGCCATGTCGGCGTGGCATGCCTTATTCGGCGCCTCGACGGCCGTCGAGTCGGTTGGGCACACTGCGCAGGCGGCCCTCAACATGGCATCCGGCGCTCTGGCGGACATCGGGCCGGCTGTGGCGGACGGCCAGGCGGCAGCGGTGTCGATCGCGGACGGCCACGCCGATGCGCTCACGGCGGGTCTGACGCATTCGGTGCTCGGCTGGATCGCCGGAGCCGAGAGCCAAGCGGCATCGCTGGCGCAAGGGGTGGCCAACATGGCGTCGGCTGGGATCGCCCACGCCGAGGCAGACATCGTATCGCTCGGCGTCGATGTGCACTCGGCGGTGAGCAATCTGGCCGGGCAACTGTCGGACCTGTCGCACGCAGTTGTCGGGGACGTGTCGAGCCTGGAGGCCAACATCGTGGCGGCCATCGACGTGGCCGCTGCACAGGCGATGGCGGACGCCCAAGCGGCGGAGCAGACGGCTATCGCAGCGGCCGCCACGGCATCGAGCATCGCCATCGGGGCGTCGGAGCGGGCGCTCGACCAGGCGGCCCATGACGTGGTGATCGGCCCCTGGCAGGCTCTGCTTCCAGCGCTCGGCGGTATCGCCGGGGCGCTGCCTGAGGCCGTGGCGGGACCGCTCGGCATCGCCGGGGCCATGGCCGATGCGGTGCCGGTGTCGGCGGCCGGGGTGCTCGGTCTGGTGGTGCCGGCCGTGGGTGCGATAGCAGCCGAGGTGGATGACTGTCTGGTGCCTAATTGCCGGGCGCTGGGTTCGCTGGGCCAACTGTTCAACGGCTTGGAATCACTCGGTTTGGATGCTCTACTCCTAGCCTTGGCGGCCGGTGCGGTGACAGACCCGGTGGGCACGGCCGGCGCCATCTCGTCGGCGGCCGGGTGGACGACCGGGGCCGTGGGGGGGTTGATCAATGCCGTCGTGGGATGACCTGCTGGGCGAGGGGTCGGTAGCCAACCAGTTGCTCGTCTGGGGGGTGGCCAATCAGCTTCTCGGCGCCATCCTCGGTGCGCCGATCGACATCGTGGCACAGGAGGTTAACGCCAAGGCTCAGCAGACGCCGCTGTCCCCGGCCGACCTGGCAGATATGGTTGCACGTGGGATCAGGCAGCACGACGATGCGGCCGGCGAGGCGACACTGTCCGGGCTCAGCGGGTCGAGGTTCCAGAACCTTGTCGATTCGGCTGGTGAGCCCCCGGGACTCCAGGACGTACTGGAGGCGTGGCGTCGTGGCATCATCTCATGGGACGGGGAGGGGCCCGGCGAGACGACGGTCGCCAACGCTATTGCCACGTCCCGCACGTACACCTATTGGGCGCCGGTGATCGAAAAGTTGGCGACCCACCCGATTTCGACGGCCGATGCGGTGAATGCGTACATCCGCTCACAGATCAGCCTGGCCGATGCTCAGGCGGCCGCCTACGCGGATGGGACCAGTCAGGACGACTTCGCTGTGTTGGCATCCTCCGCCGGCCAGCCGCCCTCCCCTACCGAGCTAATCGAGCTCTACCGGCGTGGTCTGATCCCGCTGAGAGGGACCGGGCCTGAGGCTGTGAGCGTAGAGCAGGGTATCGCTGAGGGCGACACCAAAAACAAATGGTTCGACCAGTATGCGGCGCTGGCTACCTACCTACCGCCCCCCCGTATCGTCACCACGCTGCTGCGCTCCGGCGCCATCACGTCCGAGCAGGCGGCCACGTTCTTCCAGCGGGCGGGCCTAAGTCAGGACCTGAGCGCAGCCTACGTGAAGTCGGTGGCCGGGGAGCGGATGGAGGGGACCAGGCAACTACAGCAGGGGGTGATACTCGACCTGTTCGAGGGCGGCGCCATCGACACCGAAGCGGCCACCACCATGCTCGGCGCGCTCGGCTACACGGCGGCCCAGGCGGCATTTCTGCTGGAGGTGTACGAACTCAAGCGGGAGACGGCCGCCCTTAACAGGGCAGTCGGGCGGGTTGGGACGCTGTACACGAGCGGGCGAATCACTCGCTCCGCTGCCACCGAAGCGCTGGGCGAGCTTGGCGTGACCGGCGCCCATGCGGCGACGCTGATGAAAACGTGGGACATCTCACGAGTCGCCGAGGTGAAACTCCCGAACATCTCCGACATCGGCAAGGCCGTCAAGTACGGGGCTATCACCCCTGAGGAGGCGTTAACCGAGGCGGCCAAGCTCGGCTACCAGCCTTTCGACGCCTACGTGGCGCTCAGCGCGGCGGCCGAAACCCCCGTCGGAGTTAAGCCTGCCATCGGGCCGACAGGTCCGGGGGTCATATGACCGGCGACGGCAACCCCTACGTGCCGATCACCTACCCGCAGTTGATCGCCAGGCTGGCGGCCACGCTTGAGCGGTGGTCCGACGTGGGGGCCGAAGCAGAGAGGCATTCGGCCGATGCGACCGAGACTCTGAAAGGCGGCGACGGTGACCGACTGGGGTGACGTGACAGGGCTGGTGACGTCAGGTTTCGCTGGGGCTGCTCTGCTGCTCGGCGTGCCGGCGTGGCGGGCGCAGACCAGGGCCAACCGGGCCGATGCCAAAGCCCGGCTGTACTCAGAGGCCGTCGAGGACGTGCGAGCCTGGCTCGGCGTCGACGGTCGCGGCAGTCGCCCCACCCACGACCAGCCATCAGCACTCGACTTGCTGTCCGAGCTCCGGGACTCGTCGGGGGAGATCGCCGCCCTTGCACGCCATCTTGGCGCACTGGAGCTACGCCAGGACCGTCACGAGTCAAACCCGAAGGCTCACGTACCGTGAGGGCGTTCACTTGGCGCCGACTCCCACCACGGCGACGGATGCCGGGACTGCGGCCCTGCCAGTGTTGCGGGATTCTGGTAGACAGCGCCACTCTGGTCGACATAGCCCGGCGTGGCGCCACTCGTGGCATATCATGTTGTGAGCAGTGTGCCGACCAGTTAGCGCCCGAGGAGGCGACCTATGAGTGATCCCGTTTCAACCGTGGGCAACCCTAACCAGGCTCTGCCTGGCCCGCACCCGCACGAGTCCGCCGACTTCGAGAAGTGGGCCGGTTCCGACGGGACCGGCCAGGCGACACGTGGGCTACCGCCCGGCGTCGAGCCCTACCGCCCGCCTACCGCCGAGGAAGAGACGCCAGACGGGTACGTCTAGATGGGGCAAATGTTTGACTCGGTCGACCCGTCCAAGATTCCGGCCGATCTCATCGGCCGGCCAGCGCTTCAGATAACGGTCCTGGCCGATCCGGCCGGCGAGGCGTTCGATGTCGAGCAGGGCAACGTATCGGCCTCCAAGGCTGTGGGCGTGATCGCCGGACGTTTGGCTGAGGGCAAATGGTCAGTCGTCTATGTGGACGAGGCTGCTTTCGCCTACGTCGAGGCGGCGCTTGGCCCCCAAAACCTGCGGTTCGCCGACGCCTCCGAGTTCCCGGCGGCCGGCGTCTACCTTTGGGTCGCCGATCCGTCGGGCAACGTTGCGGCCGGCCGGTGGCGCCTGCCGGTTGCTCCTGTTGCCGTCCAGGGCGGACAGATCGGCGGGTGCGACGTATCGCAGACCGCCCCCACGTTCGGGTTTCAGGTGGCCGGATACATCGACGGCCCGCTATCTGCCTGGCCCGCATCGGCGTGGACGCTGTTCGCGGATCTCGCCGGCACGCCCATCGTCACCCCTTCGGGGGCGCCCACACCAACCCCGGCGCCGCCAGCGCCGGCCACACATACAGAGGTGGACGTGAGACTCCCCATACTTCAGTCCGGGTCCGAGGGGCCAACGGTCCGGGTCGTGCAGCATCTGCTCGGTGGCATCGCCGTCGACGGTGTGTTCGGCGCGGCCACCGAGCATGCGGTTACCGCCTTCCAGTCGTCGGAGCGCCTGGCTGTCGATGGCATAGTCGGGTTGCACACTTGGGGTGCCCTGCTCGGCTGTCCGCAGTAGTCGTACGGCCTTCGGTGTGTACCACAAATCACGGCCCCCGGTATTGACACCGGGGGCCGTGATCGTGGTAAGATGGACTTACCGAAGGGGCCGCAGGGGTGCGGCGCCGGGGAAAGAGAGGGAAACATGAGCAAAACCAGATACCTGATCGGCCGGGTCACCGACGATACTCCCGAGTGGTTGGAGTACGGCGACTCGAGGGGATACGTCCTGATCGACGCCGAGACTGGCACATTCGAGGGGTGGCTGACCCACGGATCCGCTCGCCTCCTGAAGAGGCGAGACTGCCTCGGTGCGCCGATCTACTCGGAGGAGTATGACGACCTGCGGCCCGTCAGGGCGTTCGCCTCGTCGGTGGCGGCCAGCCTGGCTATAGCTCAATGGACGAACCGGCCCGGTGCCTGATATGGCCATGGGTGGTGGTCCTGATAGCCGAGAGATCGACGCACAGGAAGACGAGAACTTCCCCGGGGTGGCCGATGGGTACGCACGGACAGCCAGGCACCTCGGCTGGATGGCCGGGTATTTCACCGGGCAGGCCGAACTCTTCGAGGGTTGTCCCGACATGGCCGCGCTCTACTCATGGGTGACAGAGCACTGCCTCCTGCTAGCCGACCGCCTCTCCCGGCTGGCCGAGCGATGCCTCCGAGATGCGTCAACCTATGGCACATCGACCGACACCGACGACACCGACGACGACACCGAGGTGGACGAATGACCTATCACGACTGGCGGCACAGTGCGGCCAACGGGCGGCTCTGCTCCGACTGTAACGCGGATGAGTACATGGCCCTAGGAGTCGGCTACTCGCGGCGTGGCCTACACCACAACGCCATTGAGGCTTTCCTCTCAGCGTGGGAGATCTACGGCCTAGCAAGGCAGGACATCCTCGCCTTTTGGGCCTGGGATCTCTACGTGAGCGAGGCAAGCCAGATCCGCCCGACGCCGCCGGCGAACGTCTCGGCGCTGGTCGACTGAGCCGCACCGCACCGACCGAAAGGACCTGATCGTGGCGCACCGCCACAACGACGTGGCCAACATCGCCATGATCGGCCGCATGATCCGCTCCGCTGGGGAGCGGATCGGCGGCTACGACCCCGACCAGCTTGCCCGCCTGGCCGCCCTGCGGGAAGTCCTAGACGACGCCATGCGACGGGCCGTCGCTGGCCAGCGGGCGCAAGGCGTCACGTGGCAGACAATCGGGGCGGCGTTAGGGGTAAGCAAGCAGGCCGTAGTACAGCGCTACGGCCCGTCTAGCGGGGAGTGAACATGTACGAGATGTACAAATACACAAAGTCAACCGGGTGGGTCGGATGAGAAACGGCACGGCCACCCGATGAGGTCAAGCACCTACTCGAAACGTGGGAGGGAGTCCACCTGTGGGGGGAGTCCGACAACACGAAGATGTGGCGCAAGCGGGAGAAGTGCCCGACCTGCGATCGCCCGTTCGGGACCTAGAGGTGAAACCCGGCCCCGCCGGGTCTGCCGGGGTACGGCCGCCCGGCACTGACGAGCCAGGCCGACAGCTAGGAGCTAACACCATGTCACAAGCCCTAATCGAATACATCGGGTTCTCCCCCATAGCCAAACTTCGGGAGGCGACCGACTTCCGAAGCCGCATCGAGGCGATGCGGCTTGCCCTTGAGCCGGTCCCGCTCCCCGACTTCGCGTTCCCCGTCCCCCCGTTTTTTGCTGATCTGCCGTGGGCGGCCAGCAACGAAGACGGCGTGGTCCTCGACATCTTGGCCCGGCTGGGGGCGACCGAAGACATCACCCAGATCAACGACGCCGGACTGCGGGACCCGATGGACATTCTCGGACAGCCGTGCGAGATCCTTGGCGTCGTCGCCCGAAAGACCGACCTGGACGATGCCAAGTGGGGTGCGTATGTGTCGATCACGCTCAGCGTGGACGGCGCTGACCCGGAGGTGATCAACACTGGCGCCGGGGAGGTTTGTGTGGTCATGTGGCGCCTCTACTGTGACGGGCAGCTCCCGATGAGGGGCCGCTTCGACGTCAAGGGAGAGAAAATCAAGGGCCGGGCGCAGCCGATCACGTTCCGTTGTGAGCCGGAGTTCTAGATAGTGACATACCCCGACCGGCCCGCCACAGACGAGCCGGACCCCGATGCCGGCGAGCAGTTGGCCCTACTTACTGGCGTTGCCGACCGCACACCGCCCGGACCATGGCGGGCGGTGTGCGGGGCCGTGGGGCCGTACGCCATCCCCGAATACGGCCCCACCGGCCGGCGCAAGCTGGTCATCCTCACTTGCACCCGACCGAAGGGCCACGACCCAAGGTTCCACCAGGCGGCCGACGCACGATCCGTGGTCCTGGCATCCTGGTCCCCAAACGGGCTACCCATCCTCCCACCGACCCTGAGAGCAGGCGACTGACATGGCACAGAACTACCTATGCGACATCTGCGGCGCCGTAGCCGCCGACTACATGATCACCAACGTCCAGACCGGCCAGACCTTGGCTGTCGGAGTCGAATGCATCCTCGACTTCGCGATGCCGCTGGCCGAATCCTACGGCGACAGTCTCGCTCGAGAGCAGGCGGGCGACGCCGGGCCGGCCCCGCTCGACGACCCCGAAGCCGTCAAGTGGGAGGAAGGCTACCCGCAGACCGGGGGCGACTTTCCCGACATGGCAGCTGTCGAGGGCGGAACGGGCGAAGCGGTGGATGCGGACACATCCGAGGCCACCCATGCGGACCGCTGAGATCGTCGCCTGGCGGCTTGGGTGCGAGATTGAGCGAGAACTCCGAGGGGACCTGGTCAACACTCGTGACGCCAACCGGCTCGACTGGCCGCAACTGACCGTCTCCCAGGCCAGGGCCCGCTTCGACCTGGGCGACGAGACGTTCACTTTTTGGGTGCTTCGTGGGGCCCTGGACTCGTCCGAGGACGCCTCCGCCTGATGGCCCCCACTTGGGAGCAGACGTTTACCGGCGTCGTCGCCGGAGTTATCGAGTCTGGCGCCATGCAACGGGCGACGTCCTCTCAGATGTGGGCCAAGCTTCGGCCGGCGATAGCAGAGGCCGGTCTGCCGACAGGTCAGGCCGGCCTCGCTATCGTCCGCCAACTGTGGTCCGCTGCCGCCACTCGACGTAAGGGGTATGAGGCGTTCGCCAGGGCGAAGCCGACCGACCTGTTCACCACTCGCATGGCGGCCCCGGACATGTCGATGCGTTCGCAGGTATTGCGGGATATGGTCCCGCAATACCGGGTACGGTTCGACCTGTCCGGCCGCAACGCCGACGGTGAACTCGAGACTCGCACGGTGTCGATGATGGACATTTGGCGGCCGGGGACCACCGTGGGCGACGTGCTCGACGCGGTGGCCGAAGCGGCCGAAGCGCTCAGTCGGAAGTACAAGTTAGAGTACGTGGGCCACGCCAACCTACGACCCGTCCAGTTCTGACGCCGATGCTCAACGCCCTGCTCTGGCTCGGCTTCGCCGTCGCCGTCACCGTCATCGTCATCCTGATCTGCCGCTTCTTGGTCGGCCCTTAAATGCCGATGGTCCGCCCCGACGGCCGCGAAGTCCCGATCCACCGACTTCGGCCAAACGACAAGGTATGGACCCCGGCCAGCGTGATCGTCTTGGACACCGAGGCGGACTCGGTGTCCGACGCCGCCGGCGACCGTCTCACCATGAGACTGTGGGTCGCATGTCACGTCGACCGCCGAGAAGTCCGCCGCAAGCAGGGGCCGGCGACGTGGGGGTGGGGGGCTCATCCCGACAGTCTGGCCGGGTGGATTGATAGCCGGTTTCGGGGCCGTGACAACATCTGGCTGTACGCCCATAACCTCAACTTCGACCTAGCGGTCACCGACCTGATAGGCACCATGACCGCCCAGGGCTGGACGCTGGGCGACTTTTCCGTCACGGCCGGGGCGCCGTGGCTCCGGCTTGGTCGGGGCCGCAGGACCCTGACCGTGGTCGACTCGTGGTCGTGGCTTCCCACCGCCGTAGAATCACTGGCCACACTCGTCGGGCGCACCAAAGTGCCGCTACCGCCCCCCGAAGGCACCGACGAGCAATGGTGGGAGCGCTGCGCCTCCGACGTCGAGATCACCGCCCGGTCCCTGTTCGCCCTCATGGACTGGTGGGACCGGGAAAAGCTTGGCCGCTGGACCATCTCTGGCGCCGGCTGTGGGTGGAACGCCATGCGCCACATCGACGCCGGGGAGCGACACGTCATCGACGTCGAGCCGGCTCTAGTCGCACAGGACCGCCAAGCGGTCAGGGGCGGACGTAAAGACTCGACCGTGGTACGGTCCGAGCATGGCGGGCCGTGGGTGGAGATGGATCTCCGGGCGGCCTACCCGACGGTGGCTCGTGAGCTGCCACTACCAGTCTCCAGGGGGTGGACCTTTGACAGCCTGCCGCTCGATAGCCGCTGGCTGCGCTCCCGCCAGTATGGGGTCGTCGCCGTTGCTCACATACGGTGCGACAGGCCTCGCTACCCGGTCAAGATCGGCGGGGTCAACTGGTACCCGACCGGAGAGTTCCGTACCGTGCTCGCCGGCCCCGAGTTGCGGTGGGCGGCCGAGAACGGCGACCTGGTGGCCATCGGCGCCGGCCAGGCACACAAACTCGGATGGGCTCTAAAGCCGTGGGCCACGTGGGTGCTCGACCCATCCCGGGGCGGGACGTGCGACGTGCCGGCCGTGGCGCAAGTGGCCGCCAAGGCGTGGGGTCGGGCCGTGCTCGGCAAGTTCGCAGCCCGGGGCCATAGCACCGAGATGCTTGAGGGGGTGGTGCCAGCCGGCTGGAACATCGAAGAGATGTGGGACCGTCGGGTCGGCCGGCCCGGGGCGCACGTCACCATCGGCGGCCAAGCGTATAGCTGCACCTTCGACTTGGACACCGAAAACTGCTATCCGGCCGTCCTCGCCTGGATCGAGTCCGAGGTCCGAGTGCGCCTCGGTCGAGTCCTTGAGGCACTCGACGGCGCATGGTGGACCACCGACACGGACGGGCTCATGGTCGACATGGGCCGGGTCACCCAATGGGCCAAGTGGGGCATAGTCACATTGGGCAACCAGCCGCGTGACCCGATCGGGCTAGGTGAAGCGCTCGGGCTCGCACTGCGGCCCCTCACGTCGCCTTTGGAGCTCAGACCCAAGGCCATGTACGACTCGCTCGCCGTCCTCGGGCCCCAGCACCTAGTCGCCGGCCCGGAGCGCCGATACTCCGGCGTGGCCAAAGCGGCCGTCGAAGCCGCCCCCGGCGAGTTCCGCTCGCGAGACTGGCCGTCGCTCAAATGGCAGATGGGCCACTCGCCCCCCGGGACCTACACACGGCCCGAGCGCAAGATGACCTTTCGCGCCCCCACCGTGCACCGCTGGGTGCTCGCCGACGGGTCTGCGGTACCCGTAGAGGCCCGCATTACCGCCTCTGGCGAGAACTCCTTGGTTCCATGGCTCGAGACGGCCACGGCGGCGTCAGGGGCCGTGCTGGCCGAAGCGCAATACCGGATGCTCGATCGGATACGCTGAGAGTACCCAACCCGGCCGTCACGGCCGCTGCGTGATCCCTCTCCGTAGCGGCCCACGCGGTCCCGGCGGCCCGCCGCTCCTGTGCTCACGGCTCGTGCGCAGCGAGAGGCGGGCCGCTTGCGTTGGTGGCGGCTGGCGGGGTGGGTGTATGTGTGGGCGTGCATGGGTGGGCGTCGGGGGTCGGGCTGTCGCGGAGGGATGGGGGGCTGGGCGGAGGTGTGACGGATTTCACACGTCGGGCCCTTGAC
>CAJCHX010000674.1 GCA_903970215.1 Acidobacteriaceae bacterium | reverse complement strand
ATCCTCGTACTGCGCCAGCGCCATCGCGATGTCGTGGTCCTGGCCCGCCAGTGCGGTGGCGGTGAAACCGCGCACCGAACCGATGTCCACCACGTCGGTGGTACCCCGCCGACCCAGCCGGCTCGACCGGAGCCGCACCGCCAGCCGATGCACCACCCAATCCCGCGTCCGGGTCTGTTCGATGCCCACGTCGGCGACGGTGGCCTCGATGGTGCGCGAGATGCCGTCGTCGCCGGGGGATGCCGGATCGGCGATCTGGACCCGGGTGCCGACCATCTGCCCGAGGACCAGCGCCTCGCCCGGTCGCACGTGAAACCGATTCATGCTCACCGACCCGGTGTTCAGAGTCACCGCGCCTGCCTCGATGGTGGTCACGCGCAGCATCGGGACGAAGATCCGGCGCCGGTTCGCGAGCTCCACGACCAGACCCAACACCCGCGGCGGCCGGGAACCGTCGCGGAGCACGATCAACGCATCGCGAACTCGTCCGACGGACTCGCCGTCGGGGCCGTACACCTGCAGCCCGACGAGGCGGGCGACGAATACTCTCGAGGCGATTGCCATGCCTGGAGAGTAGATTCTCAAGGGTCCCCCAATTACAGGAGGCCCCGCATGTCCAACCCTATTCCGGGTGGACGGCCCGGCAGGTCGTCCGGCCGCGCACTTCCCGAGCCCCCGAAAGGGTGGCCGATCGGCTCCTACGGGACATACGCCGAGGCCCAACGGGCGGTCGACCATCTCTCCGTCCACCAGTTCTCGGTCGAGGACGTCACCATCGTCGGCGTCGACCTGATGCAGGTGGAGAAGGTCACCGGCCGCCTGACGTGGGGGCGGGTGGTGAGTGCCGGGGTGCTGTCGGGCGCGTGGCTCGGCGTGTTCCTCGGCCTGCTCGTCGGATTCTTCACCAACCACCCCCTCGGTTCGCTGCTCGCCGGCCTGATCGGCGGAATAGTGTTCGGCGTGATCTCAACCGCCATCCCGTATGCGGCGACGCGTGGCACGCGCGATTTCTCGTCGACGATGCAGCTGGTCGCGGGCCGATACGACGTCCTGTGCGACCCGAAGTCGGCCGAGCAGGCCCGCGACATGCTGGCCCGGCTCAACATCAACTGACCGCAGATCTCCCGCGGTACAGACCACCACGGGATACGGTGAGGTCGCGTAACGAAGTATCCGCCCCACCCTGCGGAGGACTGTGCACCTCGGAGCTTTTCTGCACGGCCGCGCGAGCCAGTTGCTGTTCCTGACCTATCAGCACGCGTCTCTCGTGGTCCAGTGTGTGGTGCTCGGGGTCGTCGTCGCGCTCGTGATCGCCGTCGCGGTGTATCGCACGGCTGCCGGGGCCGCACTGGCCACCGCATTGGCCGGAGTCGGGCTCACGGTCCCGTCGCTGGCACTCCTGGCGTTGTTGATCATCCCGCTGGGGCTGGGGGTTGCGCCGTCGGTGCTGATGCTCACCTTCTACGCCGCGCTGCCGGTGCTGTCGTCCGCCATCGTCGGGCTGCGGTCCGTGCCGTCGACGGTGACGGAGGCCGCGCGTGGCATCGGGATGCCCCGGTGGCGGGTGCTGCTGTCGGTGGAGCTGCCGTTCGCCTGGCCCGTGATCCTCACGGGTGTGCGGGTGAGCACCCAGTTGGTGGTGGGCGTCGCCGCCGTCGTCGCGTACGTCCTCGGCCCGGGGCTCGGGTCCCTCATCTTCTCCGGGCTGTCGCGGCTGGGGGGCGCCGGTGCGCTCGAGTCGGCGTTCACGGGCACCGTCCTGATCGTGGCGATCGCCCTCGTCCTGGACGGACTGCTGGTGCTGCTCGGCCGACTGACCATCTCGAAGGGGCTTGCATGACGGACCAGACCACCGGCGTCGCCATCGAGCTCGACGGCGTGTCCAAGACGTACGCCGGACAGGCTCGTCCGGCTGTGCAGCGGCTGGACCTGACCCTCGAGGCGGGCCGGATCGTCGCCTTCGTCGGGC
>CAJCHX010000673.1 GCA_903970215.1 Acidobacteriaceae bacterium | reverse complement strand
CGCGGAGCCGCGCTCGACGAGTTTCTCGGCGACCACCGCCAAGGGGGTGTTGCTGTCGCTCGACAGCCGCGCGAGCAACTCGAACGCGCGCACCGCATCGACGTCGAAGCGCTCCATGATCATGCCCTTGGCCTGGCCGATGATGTCCCGGCTCGCCAGCGCCGACCGGAACTGGAGCTGCCGGTCGCTGGCGATCAGCGCCGTGGCGGCGTGGGTCGCCAGCATTCCCGCCACCGTCTCGGATTCGCCGGGGAAGGCATCCGCCGTCTCTGCGAACAGGTTCAGCGCCGCCACCCTCGTGTCATGGGTGAACAGGCGGAAGGACAGCATGCTGAGCACGCCGGCCTCGACCGCCGCGGGCGCGAACCTGGGCCATCTCGACTCGGTGCGGAGATCGGGAGCACGAGTAGCGGGATCGCTGGTGGCGGCATCCCAGCACGGGCCCTCCTTGCAGGCGAACTGCAGCTCGTCGAGCCGCGCCGTCAGTTCGGACGTCGAGGCCAGCGAGCCGTAGTCCTCGGGCCCCTGCACCACCAGGATGGACGCCGCCGCGGCACCCGGAACCAGCTCGACACAGGCCTCGGTCACCTTCTGCAGCGTCTCCTCGACCCCGCTCGTCCGCGCTATGTCCCGGGACAGATCCGCCATGGTCGACAACAGGCTGTCGAGCTGGTCCGAATCGTCGGTCATCCGCCACCCTTCCCCCTGACGCCGCACGGCGCAGCGCAATATGGAGGAACCTACGCCCCGGCCGCTCGAGCCTCGGAACCGGTGTTCGGCTCGCCCACAGCCCGCGTTCCTCGAGTCCTACCTGCGGCGACGTGCAGCAGCTCGTGGTGGCAGAGGGTTTCGTGCAGCACGACCACAGCGACCGGCCCGGGTCCGTCGAGATCGCGCGCTACGCGGGACCGATCCGGTTCTGCCCCAACGTATGCAGGAACTGCGGGCCCCGGATCGCCAGCTCACGCTCGAACCGAGCGCGCCACAGCGAATACGGTGCGTGGGCGAGGGATTCGTTGCGGAAACGGTCGTCCTCCGACACCTCGGTGACGCAGAAGTCCGGGATCGTCAGGTCGGTGACGGGCCCGCCGCGCTCCACCTCGGCCACCACCAGAGGCGCATCCACGCCGAGGAACTCGTCGATCACCCACCCGTCCTCTCCCAGCCACAGCGCATACCGGCGCTTGGCCACCACGTGCTCACTGCGCCGGATGATCTGGCCCGCCACGAGCGGATCCAACTCCCGTTCGGCCTCGTATCGCGTACCACCCGCCGCGGGACCCTTGGCGCCCATCGTCGCGACCGTTGCGGCGTCGCCGATCGAATCGACCAGCACAGCGGGGTCCAACCGGGCCGGATCCAGCACGCCGACGTCCAGCGCCGCCGCCGGCGCCTGGATGCGCACCCGGACCGCGTAACCGTCGGCCGCGAACAGGTACGCCTGCACCAGAAGGGCAGGAGTCGGATCCTCCGCGGCCAGGGCGGGGACACCGTTGAGAACGAACTTGCGCTCGTACTCGAAATCGCCGAGGTCGGCGTACTCGTCGGACATGTCACTCCCGTTGGTAGTGCGGCCAGCCTAACTCCCGCGCGGGGATGCCCAGGGACTTCGCCGTTCGTGTCCGCCGTCGGCGTGGACATCGTCGGCGTGGACATCGTCGGTGCCGGTCCCGACCGCCGAAACCAGTCGAATCGGTACCGTGGGTAACATGAGTGAGCAGACAGCGGCCCTGCCGGACTCGGGCACACCGGATCCCGCCCCCGAACTGGTCGCCGCTCTTCGGGCCACACTCGACGGCCGCTGGGCGACCAGCCGCGACGTGGTTCGCGAGCGGATCCAGGCGCATGGCATCACACCGCAGGTGGGACTGTCGCTCGCCGACTACCGCGCGCGGGTGCTGGGCGAGATGCGGGAGATGGTGGCCGCGGGCTTCCCCGCTGCGGGATTCCGCACCGACCACGGCGGGACCGGCGACACCGGAGGCGCGGTCACCGCCATCGAGACCCTGGGCTACGGGGACCTTTCACTGATGGTCAAGGCCGGGGTGCAATGGGGACTGTTCGGCGGGGCGATCGAGAACCTGGGCACTGCACGGCATCACGAGAAGTACATCCGCGGGATCATCGATCTCGAGGTGCTCGGCTGCTTCGCGATGACCGAGACCGGCCACGGGTCGAATGTCCAGGAGCTGGAGACCACCGCTGTCTACGTGCCGGAGACCGGTGAGTTCGAGATCCATACGCCCACCGGCTCGGCACGCAAGGACTACATCGGCGGCGCCGGGCAGCACGCGCGGTACGCATCGGTGTTCGCCCAGCTGGTCACCGCCGGCCCGGGCGAGGAGCCGGTCTCCCGCGGCGTGCACTGCTTCGTCGTGCCGATCCGCGACGAGTCCGGGGCCGACCTGCCGGGCGTGAGCACCTCCGACTGCGGATACAAGGGCGGCCTGCCGGGCGTGGACAACGGCCGCATCGTCTTCGACCGCGTGCGAGTCCCGCGCGAGAACCTGCTCAACCGGTACGGCGACGTCGCACCGGACGGCACCTACTCGAGCCCGATCGAGTCGGACAACCGGCGGTTCTTCACCATGCTCGGCACGCTCATCCGGGGACGCGTCACCGTCGGTGCGGCAGCCGGCGCGACGGGGCGCCTCGGCCTCGCGCTCGCCGTGAAGTATGCGCTGGTGCGCCGCCAGTTCGACGGTCCCGACGACGCAGGCGAGCTGCTGTTGCTCGACTACCGCACCCACCAGCGGCGGCTGCTGATCCCGGTCGCTCGCGCCTATGCGTTCGCGCTGGCCCAGAACGAGCTGGTAGCGGAGCTGCACGCGATCCAGGAATCCGAGGACGCCGACCCAGCGGCGGTACGGGAGTTGGAGGGCAAGGCCGCGGCGATCAAGGCGGGGCACACCCGGCTGGCGTCCGACGCGATCAGTGCAGCCCGGGAGGCGTGTGGCGGCGCGGGCTACCTGGCCGAGAACCGGCTGCCCCTGCTGCGCGGCGACATCGACGTGTTCACCACGTTCGAGGGTGACAACCTGGTGCTCACGCAGTTGGTCGCCAAAGAACTGCTCACCGCCTACGCCGACGACGTGCGAGGCCTCTCCGCGATCGGGTGGGTGCGATTCGTGGCCGGCGCGGCCAGGGACGTCGCCCTCGAGAAGACGGCCGCCCGGCAGGTGGTGCAGACCTTGCGGGACGACTCCGACGCCGACCCGGAAGAGAGCGAGCTGACGAGCCGCGGCACGCAGCTGCGCCTGTTGCGGAACCGGGAGGCCCACCTGCTGCGCACCGCCGCCGCGCGGATGCGCCGGGCTGGTGACGACGACGCAGACCCGCTCGAGGTGTTCACGTCCGCGCAGGACCACCTGATCAAGGTGGGCGAGGCGCATATCGAGCGGATCGTGCTGGAGGCGTTCCTCGACGCGATCGACAAGGTCGGCGACCCCGCAGCGAAGGAACTGCTGTTCGCGGTATGCGATCTGTTCGTGTATTCCGCCATCGAGAACGATATGGGCTGGTTCCTGATGCACCGGCAGCTCTCGGTCGAGCGGGCCAAGGCGGTGCGGCGCGGCGTCAACGAGCTGTGCGCCGACCTGCGCCCGTACGCCGAGACGCTGGTCGACGCGTTCGGAGTTCCCCCGGTGGCGTTGGATGTGCCGATGCTCGACCCGTCCAACAGCGTCGCCGCGCCGCCGGACCGCGGCTAGACGCTCAGCGACGGCCGATGCGGCCGCGCACGTACTCGACGGCGGCAGGCGGGAACAGTGCGGCGGGGAAGCCCAGACTCCCGCGCGGCGCGACGGTGAGGAACACCACCGCGCCGCCGCTCCGGACACCGGTCAGAGAGCTGTAAGGCAACACCGACCGGCCGAGGGGCCCACCCACCATGAGTTCGTGCTCGCCGAACCCCGAGACCCACCGGGCGCCGGGCGCCATCGAGGAACGCAGCGCCCGGTAGGTGAGGCCGTAGATCACCGCCAGCAGTAGGAGCGGCAGCAGCACGGCGAAGATCACGTACACGTCGAGCTGAAAGAACGCAGCCCGCGCGACGTAGAAGACCACGCATATCGCCGCGATCACGGCGAATCTGGGCTTTCTGGCATTGGCCAGCGTCGCCGAGAGCGCGATCCGGGCAGCGTCCCCGGGACCCGCGATCCACTCGTGCTGCACCGGTGGCACAGCAGCTTGGTGCGGCGGCATCGTCATGGGCACACAGTAATCGGCGCCACCGCCGCGCTCACCGCTTCGCCCCGCAGCGCCGTCAAACCAGCGTGTATCCGGCCTCGTCGACCGCAGCGGCGATGGCGTCGCGCGCCAGATCCGCCTCGCTCGTCACCGTGACGGATCCGGTCTCGACGTTCACGTCCACCCCGGTCACCCCCGCGATCTCCGAGATCTCCTCGCGTACCGACGCAGCGCAATGCCCGCAGGTCATGCCGGTCACGGTGTAAGTCGCTTCCACAGTCATCTCTCTTCTCCCATCCGACGGATCCCATCATGCCGCGAACACAGTCCAATATACCCCCACGGGGTATACTACCGGCTGTCGCCCGATCACCGGCGGTGGTCCGTAGGCTGGCGACATGCCCGTACCGGAGTACATCCGCACCATCCGCGAGAAGATCGGCACCGACCTGCTGTGGCTGCCCGGCGTCGCCGCGGTCGTCGTGAACGACGCCGGCGAGGTCCTGCTGGGCAAGCGCTCCGACTTCGGCTTCTGGGCCAGTCCGGCCGGGGTGCTCGAGCCCGGGGAACAGCCGGCCGACGCGATCCTGCGCGAGATCACCGAGGAGACCGGGGTGACCGCCCGGATCGTCGACCTGGTGTCGATCCTGTCCGAATCGCCCACCACCTACCCCAACGGCGATACCTCGCAATACCTGTCCATCCTGTTCCTCTGCCACTACGTCTCGGGGACGGCACACGTCGCCGACGACGAGTCGACCGACGTCGGCTGGTTCGACCCCACCGACCTCCCCGACGGCATGCCGCCGCGCCAGCTGGCCCGGATCCATAGTGCCCTCGGGCCGCGCACACCCCCCTGGCTCGCGTCCCCGATCTGAACCCGGCCCGCCCCCCGCCGAGTCAGCGGTGCGGTACGGGAATCGAAGCAGACCCGTACAGAACAGCTGACTCGACGTGAGCGTGGGTGGTGACCGCATTGCGGCGCGCCGAAGCCGCATGGCTGTGGTCGCGGAGAGTCGGCGTAGTGGCCGGCATCTCCGCGGCAGCGGCGCATGGGTCACGATGGATCGAGAACCACCAACCGGCCGAGTTGATCCACCACAACCAGCGCACACCTCCGCTCCTGGTATCGCATGCCGAGACCGTTGCCCGGTGGGAGACCACTCGATTCGGGTCCATGCTGGTCACGTCACCGCCCCGGACCGCATTCGATCTCGGCCGCAGGCTGGACACCGACGAGGCGGTCCACCGCATCGACGCGCTCATGCACGCGACGGCGATCGCGCCTGACGAGGTCCGCGGGGTCGCCGAGCGACGTCCCGGGCTGCGCGGCATCGTCGGCCTGCGGCGAGTGCTCGAACTCGTCGACGGCGGCGCCGAGTCGCCACACGAGACCGCGACCCGGCTCCTCATCGTGAGGGCTGGATTTCCGCGGCCGACGACGCAGCTCCACGTCTCGGATGCCACCGGGTCGACGGTCGCACGGCTCGATCTCGGATACCGCGACTACCGCGTCGGCGTTGCCCGCCG
>CAJCHX010000672.1 GCA_903970215.1 Acidobacteriaceae bacterium | reverse complement strand
AGAGCGAGGATCTGCATGACGGCGTGATCGGCGACGCTGAGGCTGTTGCAGAAGGTCACCTCGGCAACCGTGATTCCGGCCTTGATCGCGGCGTCGAGGTCGACGTGGTCCGAGCCGATGCCGGCGGTCAGTGCAAGCTTGAGCTTGGGGGCCTTGGCGATTCGCTCCGCGCTCAGGTATGCGGGCCAGAACGGCTGGGAGATCACCACGTCGGCGTCGGGAAGTTCCTTCTCGAACACCGAGTCCGGGCCGTCCTTGTCGGAGGTCACGACCAGCTCGTGACCGGCGGCTTCCAGGTAGCTGCGGAGCCCGAGTTCACCGGAGACGCAGCCGAGCAGGTGACCGGGGGTGAAGTCGATCGCCGCCGGGGAGGGCACCGTCTGGCCGTCCGGGTATGCGGTGATAGTGGGGATGGAGTCGCGGGCATACACGGGGGGATAGCCGGTTACCGGGTCCGGGTACAGCACACACAGGATCTTCGCCATTGAAACGCTCCTTGTCCTGAGGCGACCGCCAGGCCGCCCGAATCGCCTTCATGCCGTTAAGGCCCTTTCAGTCTTTGCCCGCTGGAAGGGGCCCGTCCAAGACAGACTTTCGACCGACTGATAGGCGCCGCCGATCGCCGCCGGTGGCGACGTCGGTGGGCGATCCATGCCGGGAATCGGTGGGTTCGGGCGCCTTGGCGGATGTCGTCGCGGACGGGCCGAGAGTTACTCTCGGAAAGAACCTAGAAGGAGTTGACCTTGAACGCGCACACCCGCAAGACGTACACCTCGATCATCGGAACCCCGGCACCCCGCAATCTCGACTGGGACAAGTTCGTGACGCTGTGGGAGGACATCGCGGATCGCGTCGAGAACGAGTCGGGCGACCGCCTCGCCGTAGACCTGAACGGACACCGCGAGGTGTTCCACCGCCCGCACGACGGCCGGGTGTCCATCGAGGACGTCGAACTCGCACGCAAGTTGCTGCGCTCGTCGCCCGAGCTGTTGGGGACCGGCAGCGTCGTCGCCGTCACCGTCGATGCGAAGCAGGCGCGGATCCTCGCGTTCGACCTCGATTCGGCGAAGGTGGTCGACCAGGGCGAGACGGTGCGCGATCACGACCCGCGGGCTCGTCACCTCCGGACCGTGGAGCGCCACATCGGGCGGGACGACGAGCACGATCTGAGCCACTTCTTCGACGATCTGGCCACGGCCATCGCGCAAGACGCCGCGGGCCAGACCTTCGTGGTCCTCGGCCACGGCGCCGGGAAGTCCAACGTGGCGGACGGTTTCGTCGCGCGCCTGCGGGATCGGCATCCGAGCGTCGCCGAGCACCTCGCAGGCGTTGCCGACGTCGACCTCAGCGCGGTCGACGACGCCGCCATCGAGGCGAAGGCGCTGGCTGTCGTACATAGCCATGCGGAGTAACGTCCGTCCTGAAGAACGTCCACGGCTGAAGGAGGCGTGATGCACGCGGTGGTGGTGATAGTGCTGGTTCTGGTGGCGGCCGCCGCCTTCGTGGCGGCCACTGTGGTCTCGGCGCCGGGGATCTACTCCGACAGGCAGTACGCGTCGCGGGCGACGGTCGCGGCGGGCCTCGTCACTGGAGGAGTCCTGGTCGGGATCGTTGCGGCGCTCGTGTACGTGACCGCGGGACTCGGGTAGGCGTCATGGTCGTCTTCTTCGAGATCCTGATGGCCGTCGTATCACTGGCCATCCTTGCCTTCGCCGTATTGGTGATCTATCACCTTCTGTACGACGGGAACGAGTAGCGCTACGGGCCGGGCACGGTGCTGGTCGAATCCAGCCCGGCCGGGTAGGTGGCGGTCGCGGTCGCGGTCTCGGGTCGGGACCGCGCCGTCGTCTCCAGCGCGCACGCGAGAACCGAAGCCGGTTCTCCCGCCCGTCGGACCAGTGCGATTGCTGCGCGGAGCGCGGCGCCCTCGAGTTCGACGATCCGAGTCCGCTTCGGCGGTCGGCTCGCGGCGAACCAGCCCGCCGGTACGACGCTGGCCCACCGGCCGGTGCCGACCAGAGCGAGCAGGGTCGCGACCGAGTCTGTCTCGAGCCGGGGTGTCACCGTCACGCCGTGTTCCGCGGCAGCCTCGTCCACCCGGTCCCGGCCGCGCATACCTTTGTGCAGCAGGCACATGGGGAGGGCGGCGGCGTCCTCCCACGTCACCGGTCCGGAACTGTCCGGCAGGAGGGACAAGCCGACTACCAGCACGTGCCGCTCCTCGTACAGCGGCGTCATCACCAGGCCGTCGGTGTCGACTCCGTCGACGTACACCATGCCCGCGTCCAGCTCGAACCGGCGGATGCGGTCCACGATCTCCTTCGCGCGCAGGCCCGCGTCGACCCGTACCCGTACCAGGGGGTGCATGGAACAGAACGGATCGACGACCAGCGCCACCCGCGTCGCGGCGGCCGGCACCACCCCGAGGTGGAGTTCGCCGGTCAACCCGGTGCGCAGCGCCGTCACCTCCTGCTCGAGGGCGTCGCGATCGGCGAGGATGCGCCGGGCCCACAGCACGAGGCGCTCTCCCTCCGGCGTGAGTCCCTCGAAACTGGACCCGCGCAGCACCAGGGGTACCCCCAACTCACGTTCGAGCTTTCGGATCGCCTCGGACAGTGCGGGTTGCGAGACATAACACGCGCGGGCGGCGCGGGCGAAGTGCCGTTCTCGCGCGAGCGCGACGAAATATTCGAGCTGGCGGAACAGCATGCCCCCGTTCTACCACGGGCGATAGGTGTCGCCGATCGCGCGGCATGGTCGGCGTTTGGACTTGACTGAGGCACCCGAGGAAGATGTATCAGCCCCGTCGACCCTGAGGAGACCCCAGCAGTGGATTCCCCGCTAGCGCGCCTTCCGTCGGCGCTACATCCCGACGCCGCAGACCACCGGCACGCACTGCGGGTCGCGGTGGGTCTACTCGTGCCCGGAATCGCATTGTTGGCAGCGCACCGTCCTGAGCTGATGATCTACGCGGCGTTCGGCTCGTTCACCGGCATGTACGGGCGTGGATCGACGCGGCGGGAACGGCTGCGCGACGAGAGCGAGGCGGGTGCGCTGTTGACCGCCGGTGTCGCGCTGGGCGTCCTCCTGGTGATCGTCGGGGCGCCGGGGTGGGTGCTGGTGCTGGTGGAGGTCGCCTTCGCGGTGGTGTGTTCCCTGCTCGCCGATGGCCTGCGGCTGCGCCCCGCTGGGCCGTTCTTCTTCATCTTCGCGCTCGGCGCCACCGCGTTGGTCCCGGAGGGACGAACGGAGCCGCTCACGGCTATCGGGATCTGTGTCGGAAGCGTTCTGCTGGCGCTGGCGCTGGGCCTGATCGTCTTCCGAAGGCGCGATCCGGTCGAGCGCCCGCCCCGTCGCCTCCCGGCCGGCGCGGGCGTGCACGCCGCCCGGTACGCTCTCGCGATCGGCGCCGCGGGTGGAGTGGGCCTGTTCTTCGGTTTCGAACACGCGAACTGGGCGATGGCCTCCGCCGCGGTACCCCTCGCGGCGATCGACGTCGGCCGTCCGTCCGATCGGGAGGTCCGGCTGGTGCTCACTCGGGCGAGCCACCGCACCGTGGGCACCTTCGCGGGGTTGGTGGTCAGCGCCGTGTTGTTGGCGACCGGACTCGGGCCGAGCGCGCTGGCGGGGATGATGATGCTGTTGATCTTCCCCACCGAGCTGTACATGACCAGGCACTATGCAGTGGCCATCGGGTTCTTCACACCGGTGGTGATGCTGATGACCGAACTCGCCGTGCCCACCGACCCGGTGCGCCTCCTGACGTTCCGCGGACTGGACACCGTGATCGGAGTGGTGACCGGCGTGGCCGTGGCGGTGCTGGTTCGCGGCGAGCGACTGCAACGAGCCGAGGCGTAGTCGACCGGATCGGATCCGTCGGCTACAGGATGTCGTCGATCGCTTCGGTAGGACGCGCCATCCGGGTCCCCTTGGCGGTGACCACGAAAGGCCGCTCGATCAGTCGCGGGTGCGCCACCATCGCGTCCAGCAGGGCATCGTCATCGGCGTCAGCAAGTCCCAGCTCGGCGTATTCGGCCTCGCGGGTCCGTATCGCGGCGCGCACCGTCAGTCCGGCGTCGGCGATCAACCGCACGAGTTCGTCCCGCGTCGGCGGTGCGTCCAGGTACTTGACGACGGTGACGTCGGCCCCTGCCTCGTGCAGCCGCGCCAATGCCTGACGCGACTTGGTGCATCGCGGGTTGTGGTAGATCGTCGCGTGGAGGTGGGATGCTGCGTTCGACGTCGACACCGGTACGACTCCTGGTCTAGGCGTTGCCGTTGAACAGGCTGGTCACCGAGCCGTTCTCGAACACCTCTCGGATGGTGCGCGCCAGGAGGGGCGCGATCGACAGCACCGTGAGGTTGTCGAACCGCTTCTCCGGCGGGATCGGCAGGGTGTTGGTGGCGATCACTTCGCGGGCCCCGCAGTTCGCCAAGCGCTCGGCGGCGGGATCGGAGAAGACGCCGTG
>CAJCHX010000671.1 GCA_903970215.1 Acidobacteriaceae bacterium | reverse complement strand
GAAGTCCGGGCCGCGGCCGATGGCATCGTCGAGTGCACCGCCGATCCAGTCGGCGAAGGTCGCATCCGGTGGCGGGGACCAGTCGCCGCCGTCGCGGCGGACACAGAGCAACGGCACGTCGAGCGCCCACGACGCGTACTGCTCGAACGGAACCGGTCGCGTGCGCGGTGGATCGAGCGCGAGCCAGGCGCGCATCCGCTGCGACGCCCAGACCCCCGCGGGAGCCCCGGCGAGCGAAGGCGACGCGGCGAACGCGGCGACCAAAGCGGGCCCCACCGCCGCGAGCATCGCCCAGCGGCCGGCGATGTCGGCGTCGTTGGCCCCGGCGTCCACCGTGACCTGCGTGGCCGCTGTCGAACACATCATCAACCGACCGAACGGCCCGACGTCGTCGAATCGCCGCGCCATCGCGTTGTACCGCGGCTGCCGAAGCAGCCGCAGCGCCGGGCGGCTGGACTCGGTGGCGCCGGCGACGAGCCCGATACCGCGCGCCGCCAGCAGCGCACGGAGGTGGGCCTCGTCGTCCTGCAACGCACCGACCAAGGCGTTCGGCCCGTCGCCGGGCGCACTGGACACCTCGACCTGACCGCCGGGTTCGACGGTCACGCGCCCCCCGCCCCGTAGCGGGCGCGCAGGCGATGTGGAATCGAGCGACACGGGACAGTGCGGTCCCAGCGCATCCGCCAGGGCTGAAAGCGGTGCCCGGCCACCATCGGGGACTCGGGTGAACCACTCCAGCTCGGCGCCCACGAGCCCCGCGGGGCCCGCGCGGAAACACAGGCGCCGGACGAGTACCTCAGCGTCGGCGCGGTCGGCGAGGACGCCGTCGGCGATGACGCCGTCGGCGCGCGAGTGCGCGAGCTGGGTCATGAACCACACGGTACGGAGAACCACCGACAAGTGCGACGGTGCCCGACGAAGTCGCAGGTAATGTCCCGTGCATGCCTCTCGATCTGCGTCGGATCCGCGCGGACACCCCGGGCGCCGCAGCGACGGCCTTCTTCGACAGCGCCGGCTCGTCGCTACCGCCCACCCCGGTCCTCGACACCGTGATCGACCACCTGCGCCGCGAGGCCGAGGTGGGCGGCTATCGTGCCGCGGCCGAGCGCGCGGGCGATCTCGCCGCGGTGAAGGCCGCGATCGGCGCGCTCATCGGCGCACCTGACGAGTCGATCGCGCTAAGCGACAGTGCCACCCGCTCGTGGAGTGACGTCTTCTACGCCGTGCCGGTGCGGCCCGGGGACCGGATCGCAGTGACCGGGGTGGATTACGCGACCAACGCGATCGCGGCGCTGCAGCGGGCCCGGGCGGCAGGGGCCGAGGTGATCGCGCTCCCCACCGACGCGGACGGCCGCACCGATCTCGAGCGGCTGGACGAGGTCCTCGACGAGCGCGTCGCGCTGGTGTCGCTGGTGCACGTCCCCACGAACAGCGGGCTGGTGGAGCCGGTGCGCGCGATCGCCGACCGTGCTCACGCAGTGGGGGCGACGGTGGTCCTCGACGCGTGTCAGTCGGTGGGGCAGGTGCGGGTGGACGTGGCCGAGTTGGGCGTCGACGCCCTGTCTGCGACGGGCCGGAAATGGTTGCGTGGCCCACGCGGAACGGGCTTCCTGTACGTGCGGCCCGGCCTACTGGAGGCACTCGAACCGCGTTCGCTCGACCTGCACAGCGCCGCCTGGACCGCGACGGACGACTACGAGATCGCCGGCGACGCGCGCCGATTCGAGACGTGGGAAGCCGATGTGGCGGCCCGGCTGGGGCTGGGCACCGCGGTCTCGTACCTGCTCGACCTCGGCCCGGACGACGTGTTCGCCGAGATCGCGCGCCGCGCTGCCGACATCCGGACGCGGCTCGCGAAGCTACCCGGGGTCCGGGTGCGCGACCCGAAGCGAGGCCAGGTGGGCGGAATCGTGTCGTTCACCGTCGACGAGGCGAGCGCAGCGACGGGGACGGCACACGGGGCGAGCGCAGCGACGGGCACCACGCACAACCTGGCACCGGCCGACGTGCGAACCGCGCTGGCCGCCCGCGGCGTCACCGTCGGCGCCAGTGGACGATCGTCCACGTTGCGCGACATGAGCGCGCGCGGGTTGGACGCGGTGGTGCGGGTCTCCGCACATTGCTTCGTGTCCGACGACGACGTCGACCGGCTGCTCGACGGGGTCGCGCGGTTGGGCGGGCAGGCGTGACGATCCTCGTCCTCATGCGACACGGTGCGGCGGCGATGACGGCGCCGGACGCCGATCGCCCGCTGACGTCGTGGGGCGTCGCGGAGGCCGCCGCAACGGGCGCGTTCCTGCGCGGCGCGGGCCTGATCCCAGACCTGGCGCTGGTGTCCTCGGCCCGGCGCACCCGCGAGACGTTCGCGGCGACGGGCTTGGCGTGCCCTGCCGCGATCCGCGAGGAGTTGTACAACTGCGAGCCCGAGACCGTCTTCGACGAGGTCAACGCCGTGCACCCAGATGTGGATGTGTTGCTTGTGGTGGCCCACTTCCCCGGTATGCCGGAGGCCGCGCAACTCCTCGCGCCCGGCGCCGACATCCCCGGCTTCTCGACCGGTACCGCGGTGGCGTTCGCCCTCGCCCCGGGCCCGGTCACGTCCGGTTCGGGCACTCTGCTCACCTGGCACAGCCCGTAGACTCTCGGCGCATGGAGACGCTGATCCTGTTGCGGCACGGGAAGTCGGCATACCCCGACGGTGTCGAGGATCACGATCGTCCGTTGGCCCCGCGCGGGCTTCGCCAGGCTGCGCTCGCCGGATCGTGGATCCGGCGCCGGTCTCCGGCGGTCGACCTGGTGCTGTGCTCGACGGCCGTGCGCACCCGGCAGACCCTCGAGCAGGCCGCTATCGAGGCTCCTGTCGTTTACCTCGCCGAACTGTACGGGGCTTCGGGATCGGAGATCGTCGACATCGTCCGCGCCGAAGCAGGACAGTCCGGGACGGTGTTGGTGGTGGGCCACTTCCCCGGCCTCCCGGAGGCCGCCGAGCAACTCGACCCCACGTTCAGTTACACCAGATTTCCCACGTCTGCGTTCGCCGTCGTTCGCGGCGGCGAGGCGGAATTGTTCGTTCCGCGGTGAACAGGGTGATCAGACGGTGGCGGGGCGCCGCGCGGCTACGGCCGTGCCGCCCACGGTGCAGGCCAGCGAGAATGCGCCCACGATCCACATCATGATCCCGGCGGGCATCTCGAGGGGGTACTGCATCACCAGTCCCAGAATCACCAGGGCGCCGCCGAACGCCAGCATCGCGCCCGTGTTCTGCTGATCGCGCGGCACCATCTCGCGACCCGTCGTGATCAGGCTGATCGGGCTTCGCCGCAGGACTTCGACGACGGCCACGGTGACCGCGACGGTGACGATGAATGTCACAGCCCCCACCCAGGGCGCGTAGAACGCGAGCCGGTACCGCTGGATGGTCGGTGCCAGCTCCTGTAGCGCCAGGCCGTGCACCAGGTAGATGCCGAACGAGCGGTCGGCGGCTTTGCTCATGATGCGGTCGGCGACCGATCCCGGTCGGCGTCTGTCCGCCCACAGGGTGCCGAGTCCATACAAGGCCAGGACGCACGTCATGAACCAGAACACCGGGTACGGCTTGAAGACACTCGACGCATCGCCCGGGAACAGGTGCCGCGTCAGGTGCAGGTAGTAGGCAACGGTGCCGGTTCCGACGGCCACGGCCGCCGCAACGAGCGCGATTCGCCACGTGCACACGAACTTCCGGAACGCCTCGAAATGCAGCGCGGCGATCATGCCGGCGACGGTGAAGAACTGGTACGGGATCATCGTCTGCGGCAGGTGGTGCCACAGTTTCGAGGTCAACCAGTGTTCGAAGAACGCCGGCTCAGGTCCGCTCATCATGTGCGCGATGGCCACCTGGCACAGGAAGCTGACCGCCAGGATGTATCGGTGGTACCCCCACGACCAGCGCAGGAACTTGAGCACCCAGGGGAACACGATGTACACCTGCATCGTGCAGAACACGAAGTACAGGTGATACCAGGCGTTGCCGCTCAGCAGGTCGTATCCCAGTGTCTTCAGCGATGTCACGGTCGCGGCGGTGCT
>CAJCHX010000670.1 GCA_903970215.1 Acidobacteriaceae bacterium | reverse complement strand
ACGCAGGATCTTGTCGTCGATATCGGTCACGTTGCGCACGAACGCCACATCGAAACCGTTGGCCGCCAGCCACCGCCGCAACACGTCGAACGCCACGCCGCTGCGGATGTGCCCGATGTGCGGAACACCCTGCACGGTCGCACCACAGAGGTAGATACCCGCCTTGCCCGGAACGAGCGGCACGAAGTCACGGACCTCGCGGGAGAGGGAATCGAACAACCGTAGCGTCACGGCTGGCCATTCTACGGGCAGCGCGGATGCGTCCCGCGCGTCCGACGAGTCAGGGGACGATCGCGGGGTCGTCCGGGGTCGGCGCCCCCCGATGGCCGGGGTACACCATCGCGGTCGCGATGGCTGCCACTCCCTCGCCGCGGCCGGTCAGCCCCAGGCCGTCGGTCGTGGTCGCGGACACCGAGACCGGCGCGCCCACGAGCCCGGCGAGGACGGCCTCCGCCTCGGCGCGACGCGGCCCCACCTTGGGCCGGTTGCCGATCATCTGGACCGCTGCGTTTCCGATCACGAAACCGTTGTCGGACAACAGAACTCGCACTTCGGTGAGCATCTGCGCTCCGGTGATCCCGGCGACTTCGGGGCGGCCGGTGCCGAACACCGTGCCGAGATCGCCGAGGCCGCCCGCCGACAGCAGTGCGTCGCACAGGGCGTGGACCGCGACGTCGCCGTCGGAATGTCCCTCGCACCCGTCACCGTCGAACAGCAGCCCGAGCATCCAGCACGGTCGTCCCGGTGCCACGGGATGCACATCCGCTCCGATCCCGACCCGCGGGATGATCGGCGTCACGCGTGTCCTCCGGTCAGCGCCTCGGCGACGGCGAGATCGAACGGCGTGGTGATCTTGAGTGCCCGAGGGTCGCCTGGCACGGTGACGACGGTGCCGCCGGCCCGCTCCACGAGGCCCGCATCGTCGGTCGCGGCCCCGTCGGCCTTCGAGTAGGCGTCGAGCAGCACGCGCGCGACGAAGCCCTGCGGCGTCTGCACAGCGCGCAGCTCACCACGATCGACGGTCCCGGTCACGGTGTCGTCGCACACCCGCTTGACGGTGTCGGTCACCGGCAACGCCGGCACCACCGCCACGGCACCGGCGCGCAGGGCCGCCACCACGCGCGTGATGACGGCGACGGGAGTGAGCGGCCGGGCGGCATCGTGCACCAACACCAGATCGTCGTCGGCGCATCCTGCCGCGGACAACCCGAGGCGCACCGAGTCGGTACGCTCGGCGCCCCCCGCAACGACCAGGGCGTCCGGCACCAGCCGAACTGCGGCTACGACCAGCTGGTCGGGCACGATCACGACTACGGTGTCGACCACCTCGGACGCCCGTAGCCCGGCGACCGCATGTTCGAGCAGGGTGCGGCCGCCGAGTTCGACGAACGCCTTGGGACGTCCCACACCCAGACGAACGCCCTGGCCCGCTGCCGGGACCAGGGCGATCACGCTCACTAGGAGGCCTGCGCGAGGACCTCGTCGAGGATGGTCTCGGCCTTGACGTCATCGGTGGACTCTGCCAACGCGAGCTCTCCGACCAGGATCTGGCGCGCCTTCGTCAGCATCCGCTTCTCGCCGGCGGACAGGCCACGATCCTGCTCACGCCGCCACAGGTCACGGACCACCTCGGCGACCTTGTTCACGTCGCCCGACGCCAGCTTCTCCAGGTTCGCCTTGTAGCGACGGGACCAGTTGGTCGGCTCTTCGGTGTGTGGGGCACGCAGGACCTGGAACACGCGGTCGAGGCCCTCCTGACCGACGACATCGCGAACTCCGACCACTTCGGCGTTCTCCGCCGGTACCTTCACCGTGAGGTCGCCTTGGGCGACCTTGAGGACCAGGTACTCACGCTCCCGCCCGCCGATGGACTTGATTTCGATAGCTTCGATCAGTGCGGCACCGTGGTGGGGGTACACAACGGTGTCTCCGACCTTGAAAATCATAAGATCCTTGCCCCTTTCGATGAGACCAGCTTAACACGCGGCCATTTCTGGGGCCCCGGCAACGTCGCAGGTCAGACCCTCGGATCGCGCGATCTGGGGCTTGACAAGCCGACCGCGCGATGCTCCACCCAAGATCCGCTCACACTTTGCAGTGTCCCCCTGCCACGAACCGCGGTGCGGCCTACTACGCTGCGTGGTGACAAGTCAGCGGTAACTGCCCTTGTGCGGCGGAACTGGAGGAACCGGTGTCAGCAAGCGATCGCAGCCAGCGCGACGCATCGTCGCGCGTCGCCACGTCCCGACGGCTGGCTACCGGCATCGCCGGTATCGCCGTCGCCGCCGCCGCGGTGTTCTCGCTCAGTTCGTGTTCGTCAGGTCAGATCTCGCAGACGGCGGATCAGGTCGCAGCCGTCAACGGGGCGTACGGCAACCTCAAGTCGCTCGCGTTGCGCGACGTGTACATCCTGTACCCGGCCGTCGGCGGCCAGGCCAAGATCGCGTTCGTGATCACCAACCAGGACCCGGTGCAGTCGGACGAGCTGGAGTCGATCACCACGGACGGCGGCAACACCGCGGCCTCGATCAGCGGCGACACCACCATCGCGCCGACCAAGGCCCTGCTCGGCACCGCACCCGTGGGCGCTCTCGCGGGCGGCGACCTGGACCGCCTCAAGGTGAGTCTGCCGGTGACCAGCCCGCTGCGCCCGGGGCTCACGTACCCCCTCACGTTCACGTTCACCAAGTCGGGCTCGATCACTCTGCCCGTCCCGCTCAACGCGGGCCCGAGCACCGGTCCGCAGGAGGGGTAGGCGCACCACCATCACCCGCGCCAAGACCACGTACCGCTGCTCCGACTGCGGTCACACCGTTCCCAAGTGGGTCGGCAAGTGCCCGTCGTGCGGTGCATGGTCGACGATGGAGGAGGCGGCCGTCGGCCGCGTCGCCTCAGCGGGCGGTATGGCAGGGGCCACCGCGCTGACGCTGCCGGCCACCCCGGCGCTGCCGATATCGCGCATCGACCCCAACTCCACCCGTGCGCTGCCGGTGGGTATCGGTGAACTCGACCGCGTGCTGGGTGGCGGCATCGTTCCCGGCTCGGTGATCCTGCTGGCCGGCGAGCCCGGCGTGGGCAAGTCGACCCTGCTGCTCGAGGTCACTCGCCGCTGGGCCGAATCCGGCCGCGGTCGTGCGCTGTACGTCACCGGCGAGGAGTCCGCCGGGCAGGTACGGCTGCGCGCCGAGCGCACGGGCGCCGTCTCCGACCTCCTCTACCTCGCCGCCGAATCCGACCTGGGCACGGTACTTGGCCACGTCGACGCGGTGAAACCCACTCTGCTCGTGGTCGATTCGGTACAGACCATGTCGGCCTCCGGGGTGGACGGCGTCCACGGCGGGGTGACCCAGGTGCGGGCGATCACGGCGACGTTGACCTCACTGGCGAAGGCCAGCGGAGTCGCCGTTCTGCTGGTGGGTCACGTCACCAAGGACGGCGCAGTCGCGGGGCCGCGGTCGCTCGAGCACCTCGTGGATGTCGTGCTCTCGTTCGAGGGCGACAAGCACTCGACACTGCGCATGGTGCGCGGCGTCAAGAATCGCTTCGGGGCGGCCGACGAAGTGGGCTGCTTCGAGCAGCGCGAGGACGGAATCGCCGAGGTCGCAGACCCTTCCGGACTGTTCCTGCACCACCGCGACCAGGCCGCTGCAGGGACCGCGATCACCGTCGGGATGGACGGTAAGCGGCCGATGCTGGGCGAGCTGCAGGCGCTGGTGGCGCATTCACCCCTGCCCACGCCGCGGCGGGCGGTGTCCGGGCTCGACTCGGCGCGGGTCGCAATGATCCTCGCCGTGGTCTCTCGGTTCGCATTCGTCAAGCTCGCCGACCAGGACGTGTACGCGGCCACCGTCGGCGGGATGCGGATCACGGAGCCCGCGGCCGATCTCGCGCTGGCACTCGCTGTGGTGTCCGCGAAGCACGAGTCCCCGCTCCCCGACCGCACCGTGGTCCTGGGCGAAGTGGGCCTGGCGGGCGAACTGCGCCGGGTGACCGGGCTGGAGCGGCGCGTCACCGAGGCACGCCGGCTGGGTTTCTCACGCGCGATCGTGCCGGTGAGTGCGGAGCCGCCCAAGGTCGCCGGGATGCGGATCATGGAGGCCGGCACCGTCCGGGACGCGGTGCGGCTGGCCGGCCTCGATCGCGGCTGAGCGGGCATCTGGACACTCCGCGGACACTCCGCGCGTGCAGACACCGGGCGGAGTCGGAGACAGAGCCCACCGGGAGTGGCGTTAGCCTGTCCTTCATGCATCTCGATGTGGCGGGGTTGACATTCGATGGCAACACCGCGCTGCGCGACACCGTGACCCGTGTGGCACCTGGAACGGGACTCCGCGACGGCATCGGGCGGATCCTGCGTGGACGCACCGGTGCGCTGATCGTGCTCGGCTACGACCCCACCGTGGAACGTATCTGCGATGGCGGTTTCCACTTGGACGTGGAGTTCGCGCCGACCCGGCTGCGCGAGCTCGCAAAGATGGACGGAGCCGTCGTGCTGTCGACGGATGGCACCCGGATCGTGCGGGCCAACGTCCAGCTCATGCCGGACTCGTCGATCCCCACCCAGGAGTCGGGCACGCGCCACCGCTCGGCCGAGCGGACGGCCGTCCAGACGGGGTACCCGGTGATCTCCGTCAGTGCCTCGATGTCGATAGTGCGCGCATACGTGGGTGGGGTCCGGCACCTGGTCGACGATGTCGAGCCGATATTGTCGCGCGCGAACCTGGCCGTCGCCACGCTGGAGCGGTACCGGCAGCGGCTCGATGAGGCCGCGCAGCATCTGTCGCGCGCCGAGATCGAGGACTACGTGACACTACGCGAGGTGTCATACGTCGTGCAGCGCCTGGAACTGGTGCGGCGCATGGCCGTCGAGATCGAGCAGTACGTGATCGAGCTGGGTACATCGGGCCGGCAGATCGACCTGCAACTCGAGGATCTGCTCGGCGACGGTCCCGCCATCCGGGAACCCCTTGTGCGCGATTACCTTCCGGCCGCCTCTCGGACCGAGGACGTCGCCGTGGCCCTGCACCGGATCGAATCCCTCAGCGACGCAGACCTACTCAATGCTCCGGTGGTGGCGCAGGCGATGGGATACGAACCCACTC
This sequence comes from Acidobacteriaceae bacterium, assembly GCA_903970215.1. Classification (GTDB taxonomy): domain Bacteria; phylum Actinomycetota; class Actinomycetes; order Mycobacteriales; family Mycobacteriaceae; genus Tsukamurella. Next base: position 4,008 of record CAJCHX010000670.1, on the reverse strand, counting down.
TCGACGCGCAGGACGTGGCCGTCTCACCACGTGGGTACCGCCTGCTGACCGCCATCCCGCGGCTGTCCGAGCCTCAGATCGATGCTCTAGTGCGATCTTTCGGCAACCTGCAGACGCTGCTGGCGGCGTCGGCGGTAGACCTGCAGGAGGTCGACGGAATCGGACAGGCCTGGGCCCGGCACGTGCGGGAGGGACTGTCCCGCATGGCCGAGCTGTCGGTCGAGCGGTACGACTGACTGGCGGGTGCGCCGCCGCCTAACCGAATCTCCACACTTGGTTGCATCCGCCAACGAACGAGCGAGTCTCCCTCGATGCTGGTGGTCTCTGACCACGCACCAGCGCCTTCGAGGGAGGCCCGCTCGTTCATGCTCACACAAGAGAGACCCTGGAAGCACATGCCCTGCGTCGGCAGGGGTGGACGATCTCAGCGATCGCCCGTCACGCGCCGTACGTCACCTCCCGTCTGACCAAGGATCCGCATCTGTGGGTGCAGACTCTGTTCGACGAGCTCGTCGACCTCGGGTTCGGTCAGTCGTATTCGTCGCTGAGCGGCAGATCCGGGTCCGTGGCCTGCCCGACCGCATGTCGATGGTCTGCCACTGAGCATTACTGGGGAATTTCGATGAGCCTCGTCGGGGCCTTCTCCAGCGCGGCGGCGTGCTCCTCCGGGGTCAGCGGCCGACGCACACGAAAGGCTCTCACAGTTGTGCCGACACACAACAACCGACAACCGCGGCCGCGGGTATCAACCCGCCATGATCCTCGCGAGGAAGGGAGTGGAGTCGGGCATCGACGCGATCACAGCACCGCTGTGATCGGCATCGGGGTACTGGTGTAGCTGCACGTCCACGCCGTTCGCCTTCATCGCTTTGGCCAATGCCAGGCTGCACTGCGGCGGCACGTCGGTGTCCTTGAGTCCGACTCCCAGGAACACCGGTCGGTCGTATCCGGAGGTCGGAGTACCCATGTACGCGGCGATCGCCTGCGGGAGACCTGGGACATCACCGAGCTTCTTGGTGAAGAACTCGGTCGGCTTGTACCGGGAAAGCGCATCGGTCAGCGGCCGCAGGCACATCGTGGCCGCCTCTTCGACAGCCCGCTTGCCCGTGGGGGTGAGCGCACCGGCCACATCGATCTGCGGATTCGCCTCGGAGAAGCCCGCGAGAATGTAAGCGGCGTAGGCGTTGGCCACGGGCGGGGTCACGGCGGGGAGTTTGGTATCGGGTCCGGCCTGGTCGATCATCGTCTCCAGGCCGTACGGGGTTCCGGTGGCGATCACGCCGCGGTAATCGAGTCCGCTCCCCGCGCTGAACGCAGTGGCGTGCGCAGCCGAGTTCACCGCCGCTCCTCCGCCCTGGGACTGGCCGACGATGGCCCACTTCCTGTTCAGCTCGGTGTCGAGTGCAGGTACCTTGTGTACCGCAACCACGGAGTCCACCACATAGTGAGCTGTCGGGACGCTGTCGAGGTAGCTCATAAGACCCGGGGTACCGAGGCCGGCGTAGTCGGTGGCGACGATCACGTAGCCGAGATCGAGCCAGTGTGAGAGGTACTCCTTATCGCGGTCGCTGCGCGGGTTCGCCGACGGCGCGCAGTCGTCCCCCAGCCCGACGGTGCCGTGTGCCCACGCGATCACCGGCCAACCACCAGCCGGTGGTCGGCCTTTGGGCACGAAGACCGCGGCTGTGCTGACGGCCGGCGCGTCGTGCTGGTTGGTTGTCGAGTACAGGATCCGGTACGCCTGCCCGGCGCCGGGCACCGAGAGCGACGCGGCCAGAGCCGCCGACCTGACCAGCGCGCCCCCCCTTGCAGGGATACTGCCGCTGTAATGCGTCGCGTTCAACGCTGACCAATCGGGCGAGGCGGTAGCCGGTGCCACAGCGAGGACGGTCGCGGACGCGACGAGAACCGCGACGCGCATCGCGCGGGACCGTCTCAGGCGAAGACTCACACTCGCTGACAATAGCCTCGTAGATTCATCGTGTGGTCGCGTCTACATTTCCCCCCCGCCGGCATGTGGGAACGCGTGCCTGGGCCAGCACAGTGTGGAACTCGTAACTCGGCGGCCGCAGCGGATCCCGCCAGAAGCAGCGGCGACTTCGACAGCCTCGCGCAGACGAGCTGCCGGGCCCGGGGTGCGGGTCGGGCGCATGCGGTCTCGCCGGCGATGGTGGTCGCGATCGAAGTGTCCATGGCTCGTATACCGCGAATGCTGCGAACCGACCACCACGCGGCCGTGGCCCTGGCCACCCGCTACGACCTTAGACGTCGTCGCGCCCCTGCCACGTCGGACCGTCGACGCGCCGGGCTACTCTAACCGCCCGGCGGCGGGGCCGGCTTGGTGATGTTGAACGTGACGGGCGCGCTGCGCTTCTCGCCGAGCTGAGCGATCACCTGGTAGGCCCCCGGTGGCACCGGCACGCGCTTCGTCTGGCAACCCGGCGTGGAGGTGGTGCCCGCCCACTGCAGCCCATACGTCAGCTGTTGTCCCGGGTTGAGCAGTTCGTTCTTGATCTGCGGCTGGAACGTGCAGTCGAAGTTCGACCACAACCGCTTGGTGCCGTCCAACGTGTACACCATCAGCTGTTGTTGCCCGGTGCCGAGGTCGCGGATGCAGGAGACGGCACCCGCGTTGGTGACGGTGGCGCTGAACACCGGCTGATCGCCCAGCGTGTAGGTCGGTTTGTCCGACGTGACGACCACAGAGATCGACGTGTCCGGGCACGCGCCACCCGCAGTGACCGCGCCGGGTGTCGGCAGACCCGCGGCCACGGTCGGCTGCCCCGAGGTGGACGCCTCGCCCACCCGGGGGATCCGCGACTGCAGGTCCTGGGCACTCTTCGCCTGCGACGCGTCGGCGCCACCGGGCGCCGCGCCACCGGAGGGCGCGGACTGCGAAGGCGGCAGGACGTCGGCGGTCGGCGTGAGCGAAGAGACGCCCGCCGCAGCCGTCGTGCCCTTCGACCCGCTACCGCCTGAGAGCACGATCACCAGCACGACGACCGCAACGACCACCAACGCGACAACCGCCGCGAGCATGCGACGCCGCCAGTAGATCTGGGGCGGCAGGGGTCCGTTGGGTTCAAGCACCACTCAACCGTAACGGCAGACCAGTCTCGCGCCGCCGACCTGCAGCGGCGTGTCGGCGGCGCTCCCCGGGCGCAGCGGCCTATGCAGAGCGGTAGCCGCCCTGGTCAGGCGATCTGCGCCGGATCCAACGACGGCGCCAGGCCACCGCCCTCGCCGTCGCCCACGTCACCCAGCACGCCGCGCAGGTGCACCCGCCCCTCACCGAGTTCGTAGGTGAGCCCGACAATGGCGGCCCGCCCCGAATTGACCCGTTCGGAGATGATCTTCGAACGGTCCATCAGCTGCATCCCGGTCTCCTGCACGTGCCGAGCCTCGAACTCGTCCACCCGGGTGAGACCTTCCCGGCGCCCCGCCAGGATCGAGGGCGTCAGCCGCTCGACGATGTCGCGGATGAAGCCGTGCGGGATCTCACCACTGTCGAGCGTCTTCAGCGTTGCGGCAACGGCGCCGCACTGGTCGTGTCCGAGGATCGCGATCAACGGCACGTTGAGCACGTCGAGCGCGTACTCGATGGACCCGAGCACTGCGGAATCGATGATGTGGCCGGCGGTGCGGACTACGAACATGTCGCCGAGACCCTGGTCGAAGATGATCTCGGCGGCCACGCGGGAGTCGCCGCACCCGAACAGGACGACCGTCGGGTTCTGGCCGCGGACCAGCTCGACGATGTCGCTGTGACCCTGTTTCGGGTGAATCGACTGACCCGAGACGAATCGGCGGTTACCTTCACGGAGGGCACGCCACGCTCCGGGCGGGGTTGATCTGGGCATGCGACCATACTGCCTGCTATGCCCACCGCCATCAACGGAACCGCCGTACTGGCCTGGTTCGACCGCAGCGAACGCGCTCTGCCGTGGCGCGCACCGTCGGCGACGCCGTGGCACATCCTGGTCAGCGAGGTGATGCTGCAACAGACGC
>CAJCHX010000669.1 GCA_903970215.1 Acidobacteriaceae bacterium | reverse complement strand
TGACGTGTGAAGTGACGTCCACCCGCGACGCTTCCCCGTTGCCAAGATCAAGAGCAGAGCGATCACACCTCTTGCACTGACCGGGGGAGGGACACGTTGAGCGATTAGCGGGCAGGTGCCCAGCTGGCTGAGCATCCTGTTGACTGTCTGGCCTAGCCATAAATGAGCGTTACGCACGATTTGCCTCGCCGATCTTCGGCTAGACCTGCAAAGATTGGCTCACGTTGGCCTAACGTATCCCCATGATCGAACCGTGGGTGTCGGCTGACGTGATCGCCGAGCATCTCGGCGTCACGAAAGACAGCGTGTACGCCTGGATCGCCAAACGGGGCATGCCGGCTCACCGCGTCGGTCGGCTCTGGAAGTTCCAGGTCACCGAGGTTGACGCTTGGGTACGACACGACCGTGCTGCTGAGCCCTTCCGGAACGGGGCAAGCTGATGGAGATCATCGACAACCTCAACCGGCTCCTCGGTGAAGACATCAAGGTCACGCTGACTCGCGGCTCCAAGCTCCGCATCGCCGCGTCGACGTTCTCCATCTACGCCTTCGAAGCGCTCCGCAAGGAGCTTGAAGGCGTCAAGGAGTTGGAGTTCATCTTCACCGCTCCGACCTTCGTGGCCACCCAAGCAACGGACAAGGTGAAGAAAGAGCGCCGGGAGTTCTACATCCCGCAGACCAAGCGTGAGTCCAGCCTGTACGGCTCCGACTTCGAGATCCGGCTGCGAAACAAACTCACCCAGCGCGCGATCGCCCGGGAGTGTGCGGACTGGATCAAGCGCAAGGTCACCTTTAAGTCGAACAGGACCGGCGCCCCGATGCAGCAGTTTGCCGTCGTTGACGACCGCGCCGCCTACACGTCGCTCCAGGGTTTCACCACGGCGGACCTCGGCTATGAGCGTGGCGACGCGGTCTCGAACCTCGTCAACAAGATCGACGAGGCTCCGCTCGCCTCGGCCTACCTCCAGACCTTCGACCAGATCTGGTCAAGCCCGCAGCAGGTCGAGGACGTCACCGACCTCGTCTACGAGCACATCGCGAGCGTGTACGCCGAGAACAGCCCGGAGCGGATCTACTTTCTGATCCTCTACAACCTCTTCTCGGAGTTCCTCGAAAACATCAGCGAGGACGTGCTGCCCGACGACCTGACCGGGTGGCGTGATTCGGAGATCTGGAAGAAGCTCTACAACTTCCAGCGCGACGCAGCCGTGGGAATCATCAACAAGCTGGAGACGTACAACGGCTGCATCTTGGCCGACAGCGTCGGTCTCGGAAAGACCTTCACTGCATTGGCTGTCATCAAGTACTACGAAAGCCGCAACAAGTCCGTCCTCGTGTTGGCACCCAAGAAGCTCGAGGACAACTGGACGACCTACAACAGCCCTTACGTCACGAACCCGTTCTCGGCCGACCGGTTCAGTTTCCACGTCCTCGCCCACACTGACCTGTCCCGTGACAGGGGCTACGCCGGCCAGCTCGACCTGAGCAAGGTGAACTGGGGCAACTTCAACCTCGTCGTCATCGACGAGTCCCACAACTTCCGCAATGCCGACTACTCCGAGGACAAGGAGAGCCGTTACCAGCGGCTCATGCGGAAGGTCATCAAAAGTGGCGTGAAGACGAAGGTCCTCATGCTCTCGGCCACGCCCGTGAACAATCGATTCAACGATCTTAAGAACCAGCTCCAGCTTGCCTATGAAGGCGAGTCGGAGCAGCTCTCGGCAAAGCTCGACATCAACAAGTCGATCGAGCAGGTCTTCCGCGAAGCCCAGGTCGCCTTCAAGAACTGGTCCGAGCTCCCCGTCGAGGAGCGCACGACCGATGCGATTTTGAGGATGCTCGACTTCGACTTCTTTGAGCTTCTCGACGCGGTCACCATCGCTCGGTCCCGCAAGCACATCCAGTCGTTCTACGACACCGCTGACATCGGCGCCTTTCCCAATCGCCTCAAGCCGGAGTCGATCCGCGAGCCACTCACCGACCTGCCGCAGGCGCCGACGTTCAACGAGATCTTCGAGCAGCTTCAGGTACTCAACCTCGCTGTCTACACCCCGCTGTCCTACGTCCTCCCCAGCAAGATGCAGAAGTACGTCGACATGTACGCCGTCCAAGGCGGCACCGCACGCGGCAACCTCGGCATGGCCGGCCGCGAGCAGGGCCTCAAGACCTTGATGACGGTTAACCTCCTCAAGCGCTTGGAGAGTTCGGTGGAGGCGTTCCGTATCACGCTCCGCAAAGTCGAAGCCGCCATCGACCACGCCTTTAGAGACCTGGACGACAAGGACGGCAAGATCGCCGACATCGGCGCGGCCTTCGGCGACATCGAAGCCGATGACGACGACTTCGAGGTCCCCACCGCACCCTCAGTCGGCAAGAAGTACCAGATCGACCTCGATGACATGGACACCACTTCGTGGCGCAACGACCTGTGGCACGACCGCGAGACCATCCGTGAGCTTGTCGAGGCGATGGATTTCATCACGCCGAAGCACGACCGAAAGCTCCAACGACTACAGAAACTCATCAGGGACAAGATCGCGAGCCCACTCAACGGCGACAACAAAAAGGTGCTGCTCTTCTCGGCCTTCGCCGATACCGCCCGCTACCTCTACACCAACCTGGAGCAAACCGTCCATGCCGACAACTCGCTCGAGCTAGGGCTCGTCACCGGTGCCACTCGCCCCAAGACGACCCTCGGCGACGGCTTCGACTTCCAGAAGCTCTTGACCTTCTTCTCTCCCCGCTCGAAGGACAAGGCGGTTGTCTTCCCAGACGAATCTGGCGAGATCGACCTGCTCATAGGCACCGACTGCATTTCGGAAGGTCAGAACCTTCAGGACTGCGACTACGTCGTCAACTACGACATTCACTGGAACCCGGTGCGGATCATCCAGCGTTTCGGCCGCGTCGACCGCATCGGGTCGAAGAACGCCGTGATCCAGATGGTCAACTTCTGGCCTGACATCAGCCTGGATGAATACATCAACCTCAAGGAGCGCGTCGAGAACCGCATGGTGATCGCCGACCTCGCGGCCACCGCCGACGACAACCTCCTCACCCAGGAATCCAACGACACCAAGTTCCGCAAGGAGCAGCTCCGCGGCATCCGGAACATCGTCATGCCGGGGGCGCGCAGCGTGATGACGGTGGTGACCATGTTGACGCCACCGAGGATGGTGCCGAGCCCGGAGATCGCCAGGCCCAGGATCCACAGGTCGGCGCCGGCGCCCGGCGAGTTGAGGCTGTCGTTGAGCGGGGAGTAGGCGTACCAGCCGAAGTCCGCGGCACCGCCGGGGGTGAGGAACCCCGAGGTCGCGGTGAGGGCGCCGAACAGGTACAGCCAGTAGGAGAAGGCGTTGAGCCGCGGGAAGGCGACGTCGGGGGCGCCGATCTGCAGCGGCAGCACGAGGTTGGCGAAGGCGAAGACCAGCGGCGTGGCGAAGAACAGCAGCATGATCGTGCCGTGCATGGTGAAGAGCTGGTTGTACTGCTCGTCGGAGAGGTACTGCAGGCCGGGCCGGGCGAGCTCGGCGCGCATGAGCAGCGCCATCACCCCACCGATCAGGAAGAACGCCAGCGAGGTGATCAGGTACATCCGGCCGATGAGCTTGTGGTCGGTGGTCCGCAGCATCTGACCCAGCAGCGAGCCCTTGGACGCCTGGTGGGGCGGGAACGGCCGCGCGATGATCGGGTGCGGCGTCGACGGCTCGGGGAAGTCCGACGGAGTCGTGGGCTCGGCGGTTGTGGTCACAGTGCTCCCTCGGACTTCGCATGAGGTGTGGTCCGTTGTGCTCGTTCGAGAATAGACACCCGTCCCGAGGT
>CAJCHX010000668.1 GCA_903970215.1 Acidobacteriaceae bacterium | reverse complement strand
TCACCGTCGCCCCCGTGGCCGCGCGGGCGCTCGCCGCGCGGCGGGACGGCGTGGCCGCCCTCGTCCTCGGTCGCGGCTACTCGGTGGACGTCGCAGAGACCGCGCCGTGGCTGTTGCTCGGCGCGAAGACGCTGTCGTACGCGGTGAACATGTCCGCGCTCCGGTATGCGCAGCGCAACGGGGCAGACGACGTGATCTTCACCTCGAGCGAGGGACGGGTGCTCGAGGGGCCGCGGTCGACGGTGCTGATAGCGCGTGGCCGGACGTTGGTGACCCCGCCCGACGAGCACGGCATCCTGCCCGGCACCACCGTCGCCACGACACTGGAGGTCGCGGAGGACAAGGGCATCCGCACCGAGGTCGCGCCGCTCTTCCCGGCCGACCTGGTGACGGCTGACGGGGTCTGGCTGGTCTCCTCGATCACGCTGTGCGCTCGGGTACACACGCTCAACGGTCACCGCTTGCCCGAGGCGCCGATGGACGCCACCGTCCGCGGGCTGATCGAGACCGCTATCACCGCCGCGTCCTGACGGCGAGGACGCAGCTCACACACAGCGGGGGCTAGGCAGGCGCCTGTCGCGCTACTACTATCCGTAGTAGCGCGGCGGCCGGACGGGCGCCGGCCGACCTCTTTGGGAGCGACATGAGCGCAGTCGATATCTCCCGCTGGCAGTTCGGTATGACCACGGTCATGCACTTCATCCTGGTCCCCCTCACCATCGGCCTTGCTCCGATGATCGCGGTCATGCAGACCGTGTGGGCGGTCACCGGGAAGGCGACGTGGCTGCGGGCCACCAAGTTCTTCGGCAAGCTGTTCTTGATCAACTTCGCTCTCGGCGTCGCCACCGGCATCGTCCAGGAGTTCCAGTTCGGCATGGCATGGAGCGAGTACTCCCGGTTCGTGGGCGACGTGTTCGGTGCGCCGCTCGCGCTCGAGGGATTGGTCGCCTTCTTCATGGAGTCGACGTTCCTGGGGCTGTGGATCTTCGGCTGGACGCGGTTGCCGAAACTCGTTCACCTGGCCTGTATCTGGCTGGTGGCGATCGGGGTCAACGCCTCGGCGTACTTCATCATCGCGGCCAACTCCTGGATGCAGCACCCCGTCGGCGCCACCTACAACCCGGTGACGAAGCGCGCCGAGTTGACCAGCATCTGGGCCGTGATGACCAACGTCACCACGCTGGCCGCATTCCCGCACACGGTCGGCGGTTCGGTCCTCACCGCCGGGACCTTCGTCGCCGCGATCAGCGGCTGGTGGATGGTACGCGTGGCCCGGCGCGGCGAGCTCGATCTGGCTCGCAGCCTGTACCGCCCGGTCACGATATTCGCGCTGTGGGTGATGCTCTTCTCGGCCGCGGTGATCTTCATCACGGGCGACACGCAGGGCAAGATCATGTTCAAGCAGCAGCCGATGAAGATGGCGTCGGCCGAGTCGTTGTGTCATACCGAGACCGGCGCCGGCTTCTCGCTGCTGACCACCGGGACACACAACAACTGCGACTCGGTACAGCACGTGATCACCATCCCCAGGCTCACCTCCTTCCTCGCCACCAGCACCTTCGATTCCACCCTCCCGGGCGTGGCCGAGATGCAGGAGCACTACCAGGAGACCATCGGGCCCGGCGACTATCGCCCCAACCTGTTCGTCACGTACTGGGCGTTCCGGGCGATGATCGGGTGGTCGATGGGGTCGGGGGCCCTCGCAGTGTTGGGGCTGTGGTTGACCTGGAAGAGACGGATACTGACATCCGCGGTGATCTCCAAGTGGTTCAGCCGCCTGTGCCTGATCGCGCTACCCACGCCGTTCCTCGCCAACTCGTCGGGCTGGGTGTTCACCGAGATGGGTCGCCAGCCCTGGGTGGTCGCTCCCAACCCCTCCGGCAATCCGAACATCCACCTCACGGTGCAGGAGGCGGTGTCCGGGCACTCGGCGACGATGATGGCGTTCTCGATCGTGGTGTTCGCCGGACTGTACGGCTCGCTGTACGTGGTGTGGTTCGGACTGCTGCGGCGATACGTTCTCGCGGGTCCGCTCGAGCACGACGATCCCGATCACGCACCACCCGAATCGGATCAGTCCTCCGTCGGCCAGCTCTCGTTCGCCTACTAGGGACGGTGGATCGATGACACTCGCCGAATACTGGTTCTGCGCTATCGCGTTCCTGTTCACCGGTTACTTCGTGCTGGAGGGCTTCGACTTCGGCGTCGGGATGCTGCTGCCGATCGTCGGTCGCTCGTCGTACTCCGACTCCGAAACCCGACGGCGTGTACTGCTGAACACGATCGGCCCGGTCTGGGACGGCAACGAGGTGTGGCTGGTGA
>CAJCHX010000667.1 GCA_903970215.1 Acidobacteriaceae bacterium | reverse complement strand
CCGCGATCGCGGTGATCGCCAGAGCCAGCAGCAACGTGATCAACCCGGCGCCGAGGGCCTCGACCTTGTACAGCGGCCACCGCACGCCGAGCACGTCGACGGTCGCTCGCTGGGTCGCGCGCGCGATACGGCTGGGGTGCGCCGTGTCGGCTGGGAGGGCTGTCACGCCGACAAGTGTATCCCCGAATCAATGTTTCGGCCAGCCGAACTCAGGGGCGTCGAGGTCGCGTGGGACAATCGCTCACGTGTTGCGCTGGACTACTGCAGGAGAATCGCACGGCCCCGCCCTGGTGGCGATCGTCGAAGGCATGGTGGCCGGTGTCGAGATCACCACCTCGGACATCGCCGACCAACTGGCCCGTCGGCGTCTGGGCTACGGTCGCGGTGCCCGCATGAAGTTCGAGGCCGACCGCGTGCGCGTGCTCGGGGGAGTCCGGCACGGCGTGACCCAGGTGGGGCCGATCGCGATCGAGGTGGGCAACACCGAGTGGCCGAAGTGGGAGCAGGTCATGTCGGCCGACCCGGTCGACGCCGCCGAGCTCGCGAACGTCGCGCGGAACGCTCCGCTGACCAGGCCGCGGCCCGGGCACGCCGATTTCGCTGGGATGCTAAAATTCGGCTTCGACGATGCGCGGCCGGTGCTCGAGCGCGCCAGCGCCCGTGAGACCGCTGGGCGGGTGGCCGCCGCGACCGTCGCACGCAATTTCCTGCGCCAGGCCCTCGGCGTCGAGGTGCTCAGCCACATCGTGTCGATCGGCGCGTCCGACCCGTACACCGGGCCCACGCCCACGATCGACGACCTGGCCCGGATCGACGAGTCTCCGGTCCGCGCGTTCGACGCCGACGCCGAGGCCGCCATGATCGCCGAGATCGAGGCCGCGAAGAAGGACGGGGACACCCTGGGCGGCGTCGTCGAGGTGATCGCCACCGGTCTGCCGGTGGGCATCGGCTCGTTCACGGCCGGCGATACGCGCCTCGATGCGCGGCTCGCCGGCGCGCTCATGGGGATCCAGGCCATGAAGGGCGTGGAGATCGGCGACGGCTTCGCCACGGCCCGTCGGCGCGGTAGCGAGGCGCATGACGAGATCCTGCCCGGTCCCGACGGTGTGCTGCGTTCGAGCAACCGCGCCGGCGGCATCGAGGGTGGCATGACCAACGGCGAGACCCTCCGGGTGCGCGTGGCGATGAAGCCGATCTCCACCGTCCCGCGCGCACTGCGCACCGTCGACATGCAGACGGGAACCGAGGCGGTCGCGATCCATCAGCGCAGCGACGTGTGCGCGGTACCGGCCGCCGGTGTCGTTGCGGAGGCGATGGTGGCACTGGTGCTGGCCCAGGCCGCGCTGGAGAAGTTCGGCGGCGACTCGTTGGCGGAGACCTCGGCCAACGCGCAGCGATACCGCGTTCACGTCGCGGAGCGCCTGGCGCGGCATCGGATCGAGGAGCCGCACCCTGTCGAGGAGGGCTACCCCGGCGCGGAGGCCTACCCCTCGGAGGCGGGGTAGGCGGTGGCGGATCAACCGACCGCGATCCTGATCGGACCTCCTGGGGCAGGCAAGACGACGATCGGGAAGCGGCTAGCCAAGGCGCTGCGCGTCCAGTTCATCGACGTCGACGCCGAGATCGTCCGGCGTCAGGGTCGCAGCATCGGCGACATCTTCACGCACGACGGCGAACCCCGCTTCCGGCAGATCGAGGAGGACGTGGTCGCCGACGTCGTCGCTCACCAGTCGGGGGTCATCTCGCTGGGCGGCGGGGCGATCTTGTCGCAGCGCACTCGCGAGCTGCTGACCGAGTATCAGGTGGTGTACCTCGAACTCACGGTGGACGAGGGCATCAAACGCACAGTCGGCTCCGGGCGGCCCCTGCTCGCGGGCGACGATCCGGCGGAGAAGTACCGAGCCCTGTTGGCATACCGCGCGCCCATCTACCGCGACCTGGCCACCATCCGGGTGTCCACGGTGGGCCGCGCGCCCGCTTCCGTGGTGCGGCAGGTGCAGCGTCGGCTCAAGGACACCTCGCCCGGCCGCGTTCGTCGCGGTCCGTGGCCGAAACTGCCTGCGGTTCTGCGTAGCCCAGCAGGCAAGAACAGAACGGAGTGAGGCAGTGGCGGACGGGACTGTGACGGGTGGAGCTGGGCCGGGCGGGCCTG
>CAJCHX010000666.1 GCA_903970215.1 Acidobacteriaceae bacterium | reverse complement strand
CGACGCGGGATGTGCGGATCATTCTGACCATGCTCGCAGCCGCCCTCAGATCACCAGAACCGCCCAGCGATCGTCGCCGGGCGATCGAAATCGCCCACAGCATGCTCTTCGAGCCCGAAGGCGACACCCCGCAATCGTGACCCCGGCGGACGGACGTAGGACGTTGCCCGGATCGCGTCGGTGACCGGCAGCGGCAGTCCGACCATCCTTCTTCTCAACGACCTGACCGGCCCCTTGCAAGACGGTCAGGCCAGGCGCCGGCAGCAACGAGGGCTCACTCGTACGGACCTTCCCCCTCCGACGGACGTGCCCTCCGGCTGCCAGACCGTCACCCGAGACCTGGCTCTCGTTGAGGGTGTTCGGGCCGGTCTCGAGAACCGGTTATCGGGATGTCCCGGTACGAGGGCTCGAATCCCTCGATGTCCTCTCTGGCCTCTGCGGCGGGGTATTGCGGCCCATGAGCGATCGTCGTGGAGTGCCTGACCGCGTAGCGAGTACAGCGCGCGGGTCATGACGAACTCGTCGAGGCTGCGCTCATCCTGTGTCCAGGTCGTCACTCCGCAGACGGCGAATCCGGCCGACTCGTATGCGCGGAGCGCGGCGTGGTTATCGACCACGACCGCGCGCGTCAGTTCGCTGCTCAGATTGGGTGGCCCATCGTTCCCACCGCCCAGGTGGCTGGGCGGCGTCGTGCGCGTAGGTCGAGCCGAACGCATCTGGATCGTTGGCCAACGCCGCCAGTCGGAGCTGCCGCAGACGCTCGTGTTCGCCGGCAATCGCGTGCCGGAGCCGCACCCCACCCACGCGCGTCACATCCACGATCGCAGTATCACCCAGACTCGCACGACCGAACGTCGCCGATCCAACTCGGCCGAGCGTCACGGGTCGGACCAAGGCTGTTGGCTTCGTCGCCATGCGCTCGTCAATATCGTGGACGGTGGCGCGAGGAAGGAAGCGTCCGGCAAGGAGCTTTGCGATGCGCTGACAAGATGTGACCATGGAATTGCGGGTGGTCATCTCGGGCGCGTCGCGCGGGCTTGGTCGTGCGCTGGCGCTCCGTTACCTGCACCTCGGTCACGAGGTCTGGGCCGGGTGTCGCCGCCCGGAAGTGGCGGTGGATCTCGTCGCTGAAGGCGTGCGCGTGCACCAGCTCGATGTATGTGACGACGCCAGCGTGGCGAGTTTTGCCGAGACGGTGGGCCGTGCGGGTCCTGTTGACGTTTTGATTAACGCGGTCGGGGTGGACGCGCGTGCGTTCGGCGCGC
>CAJCHX010000665.1 GCA_903970215.1 Acidobacteriaceae bacterium | reverse complement strand
CAGTAGTCGCCGTCCTCGTCCTGCCGGAACAGGTGCTCGGTGCTGAACCACGCATCCCCTCGCCGCAGCACCCCCCGGAGCACCGGGTCCTGGTGGAGGCTGTCGGGGTCGGCCCGACCGATCAAGACACCCACTTCACCTTGCGGCACCGCCTCGAGGAACCCGTTCTCGGCCTCGAGGAACCGCCCCGTCTCCGGGTCGACCGCCACTAGTTGCACCTCGGCGCTACCCGGGAGGCGGCGTCCCTTGGCTCCGGGCTTGTTGCCACGCAGATTGGCGAGGACCACGTCGCCCTCCGTCGACGCGTAGAACTCGATCACCCGCGCCGGGCTGAAACGCTCGCTCACCCGACGGGACAGCTCGGCCGACATACCGGAGCCGATGAAGGTACGGATGGGGTGGTATGGCGGGATGGTCAGATCCGGGTCGTCGAGCACCCGGCGCATCAGGTTCCAGGTGTAGCAGACCGCGGTGACCCCGTAGCGCTGTACCTCGACCATGAACGTCGACGGGTCGAAGTCACGCGTGAGCGCAATTCGAGCGCCGCCCGCAACCGCGCCGCCGACGCTCGTGAGTAACCCGGAGGAGTGGCTCAGCGGGGTGAGGCAGTAGACGGTGTCGGCCGCCGTCAGCTGCGCGGCCGACGCCGTACCGAATGCAGACAGGCCCCAACGACTGTTGGTGACGCGCTTGGCGCGCAAGGTGCGACCCGCCCCGGAGAACAGGATGAACGCCAGGTCCCGGCCCAGTCCGGCATCCGGGCGGTACCAATCGGGAACCCGGACGGCATCGGGGTCCAGCTGCTCCAGGTCGACGATCTCGGCACCCAGATCCTGTCGGCTGGCACCCGGCCGGTCGCGCCGGTCACCGCCACCCACCACGAACACGCGCGTTCCGGTTATCGCTCGGGCGACCTCGAGATGCTCGGGGTCGGTGACCAGCGACAACGCGTCGCCGAGCCGCAACGCGGCGGCCACGTCTGTACCGGGGGTGAGCAGCACGGCCACCGCACCGAGCCGCGACAACGCCGCGATGGTGACCAACGCGCTGGGGCGGGTGTGCATCAGGACGCCCACCCGCTCACCCTGTCGGACCCCGACCTGGATGAGGCCGCTGACCACCCGGTCGATCCGCGCGTTCACCGACCGCTTCGTGTGTACCCGGTCCTCGTAGAGGAAGCACTCACCGTCGGGGTCGCGCGCCGCTTGCTCTGCCAGCAGCTTGCCGAGCGAGATCTGGGTGTGCGCCTGCATCTGGCTCAGCCTGGCCAATCGTGGGAGCCCGCGTGCCGCCTCGCGGGCGACCGCCTGGACGCCCGCGCCGAAATCTGCGGCGACGTCGATCACATCGCGGGCCGCGACGAATCCGAGCGTCGCAAGGCCCGCGGCCCCCGCCACCAGCGGGTTGATCGGTGGGTTGTCATCGGCGTCGTGCGGCATCATCGGCTCGATGTTCTCGGGCCGGTCACCGCGCCCGGACTGCCAATCCACCCACTTCGCTGTGGTCGGCCAGGAGACCGTGCCTGCGGTGGTGCCGACGACCAGGCCGAAGTGCCCCGCCGATACTCGCGCCTCGTACACGGCCGAACTGGGTGCCGCAGCGAGGATGCCGCGGACCGCGCTGGGCCGGCCGATCTGGTCGTTGGCACCGACGAACGCGAGAACGGGGCTGGTGATCTGGGCGAGGGTGACCAGCTCGCCGTTGATCGGGAAACCTCCGGTGAGCATGCGGTTGTGCACGACGAACTGCTTGAGCAGGTCCGCGACGGCGGGGCCGGCATAGGCCACGAATCCGTCGGACTCCAGGAACCGACGTTGGTCCTCACGCGGCAGCAGGGCCGCGCGGTCGTGCAGCTGCATGACGAAGTCGA
>CAJCHX010000664.1 GCA_903970215.1 Acidobacteriaceae bacterium | reverse complement strand
CACCGACCGTCCATTCGGCTCCTGGGCGAAACCGCTGTGGAGTGACTTCAACGACCGCCTGGTCTTTGAGGCGACTCACGGCACATAACTGGCGCAACACGCGCATCATGGTGCACAATGGCTACAGAACTACATCAATGTGATAAAGCGGCTGATGGCTACCGCTGATCGAAGAGGCGCTTGGGGAAGACGTCCTCGTCGAGCAGAGAAGGTGGCAACTCATGCAGCAGCTGAGTCAGTTTGCAGAGGTGACAACGGGAGTCGTGTGGATTCACGCGTCGCCCGCAGTGCTGTGCCCACATGTGGAGTGGGCACTGTCGACGACCCTTGATGCCCGGGCGAACCTCAAGTGGACGGCACAAGAAGCCGTCCCTGGCATGCAACGTGCTGTGGTCGACTGGGTGGGTCCAGTCGGCTCCGGCGCGCGCATGGCGAGCACACTGCGCGAGTGGACCTCGTTGCGATTCGAGGTCACCGAGGACCCCAGCGAGGGTGTCGACGGTGAGCGGTATTGCTACGCCCCAGGCCTGGGGCTCTGGCGCGGTTCGATGTCGGCATCCGGTGACACGGTGATCGGGGAGACCCAGCTGCGTGCCCTCATGGCCGAATACGGTGGCGAGGGCCTGCAGTCGGCGCTCGACTCCGTGCTCGGCGTCGCGTGGGACGAGGCGCTCGAGCCGTTCCGACGTGGCGGGCAGGGCGCGGAGGTCACCTGGCTGTCGCAGGCGGTCGGCTGAGCCGATCGCATTTCCCCATCGGGCGGCACGTCCACCATCGCGGCGACGCGCGCGCGATGGTGGACGCTCCATCTGATGGGGAAGGCGACGGGCGGTGTGCATCTGTGCGGCTGATGCCGCCCTCCCGATCCAGACAACGCCAGACGCCGCCCCCGGAGCATCCGGAAGCGGCGTCTGTGGTGTCGCTGCGATCAGCCGATCACAGCGGGATGTTCTAGTACCGGCCGAAGGCCAGCGCGACGTTGTGCCCGCCGAAGCCGAACGAGTTGTTCAGCGCGTAGTTGATCTGACCCTCGCGCGGAGAACCGTGCACGATGTCCAGATCGACCTCGGGGTCCTGGTTGTCCAGGTTGAGGGTCGGCGGGATGACTCCATCGCGGATGGCCAGGACCGTGAGCGCAGCCTCCAGCGCACCGACAGCTCCGATGGAGTGGCCGAGGGCGCTCTTGGGTGCGTACACGGCCGCCTCGTTCCCGACGACGGCGTTGATCGCCCTCGCCTCGGCGGTGTCGCCGATGGGAGTGGAGGTGGCGTGCGCGTTGATGTGATCGATGTCCTTGGCCGTCAGACCGGCGGTCTCGATCGCCCGCTTCATCGCGCGCGCCGCTCCGGTGCCCGCCGGGTCGGGGGCCACCATATGGAAACCGTCCGACGTGATGCCGACACCCATGAGGCGAGCCAGCGGCTTGGCGCCGCGGGCCAACGCGTGCTCCTCGGTCTCGATGATCAGCAGGGCCTCGGCCTCGCCGAACACGAAGCCGTCGCGGTCCTTGTCGAACGGGCGAGAGGCCGCAGCCGGATTCTCGTTGTTCGTCGACAGGGCGCGCATCATCGCGAACGACGCGATCGGGACGCCGTCGATCCGACCCTCGATGCCGCCGCACACCGCGATGTCGGCATCGCCGAGCACGATCTGACGCCACGCGTGCGCGATGGCCTCATTACCGGTCGAACACGCCGACACCGGCGTGATCGCGCCGGCGCGCGCACCGATCTCGAGCGCCGCGACGGCGGAGACGCCGTTGGGCATCGACATCTGCACGGCGAACGGCGATACCTTGCGGTAGCCGAAGTCGCGCATGTTGTCGACGGCCTGGACCATCGTCTCGCCGCCACCGAGGCCGGTACCGACGACCGCCGCGAGGCGATCCTTGTCGACGTCCGGACGGCCCGCCTTGTCCCAGATCCGCTTCGTCATGACGTGCGAGATCTGCTCGACGTAGGACATGCGACGCTTCGAGACGTGCTGCTTCGAGACGTCGCCCGCATACGCGCGGTCCGGCCGCTCCGGGACCTCGTCGGAGGGATCCTGGAGAAGCTGGCCGCCGATGGTGACCGGCAGATCGGAGATCTTGTCGACGCCGATGAAGTCGCCGTGGAGCTGCCGGATGCCGCTCTCGCCGGCTAAGAGGCCCTTCCACGTCGACTCGGTGTCCACACCGATCGACGTGGTCAGTTCGACCGCGGTGACCACGACGCTGGGGAACTGACCGCCGAGCGTCGAGTAGTTCCTTAGCCCTGCCACGGTCTTACTTGTTCTTCTCGGCCTCGTACTTGCCCTTGAGTTCAGCGGCAAGGTCGGCGTTCTCGGCCTCGAGCTTCTGGATGTAGGCCACAGCGTCGCCCACGGTCTTCAGGCCGGCGAGGTCCTCGTCCGGCACCTTGACGCCGTACTTGTCCTCGAGCTGCACAGCGATCTCGACCATGGAGAGGGAGTCGATGTCCAGGTCGTCGACGAAAGCCTTGTCGAGGGTCACCTCGGAGGGCTCGATGCCGGTGACCTCTTCGATGATCTCGGCGATGGCGGCGACGATTTCGTCCTGGCTGGTTGCCACGTCAGTGGTTCCCTTCTTATCGGTTGACCCGTGACCTATTCAAGGTCCGGGAGCGTGCTCCCAGGGGCACGGTCGCGCCCTCGGGTGGTACGTCCGGCCGATTGGGCTCGGCCGGTGGAAGGTCGACGGCGTCGCGGTCGATCGCTGCGGGCGGCGGACCGCCCCGCGCGATCAACGCGCGGCGGCCGCCATGAGGTCGGTGATGTCGGACGGCTGCTTGATCGCGTGCTGCGGAATGCCCTTGAGCTCGCGCTTCGCGATGCCGACCAGGGCGCCCGCCGGCGGCAGTTCCACCACAGTCGACACGCCGACCGCACGCATCGTCGCCGTGCACAGGTCCCAGCGTACGGGGCGCGTGACCTGGTCGACGATCTGCGCCAGTGCCGCCGCGCCGGTGGTGACCGGCTTGCCGTCGCGGTTGGACAGCAGCGTCAGCTGCGGGTCCCGCGGCGTGATCGACGACGCAGCCTCGGCGACCGCATCCTGTGCGGGCGCCATGAAGCTGGTGTGGAACGCGCCGGCCACGGCGAGCGAGCGCAGCCGCGCCTTCGC
>CAJCHX010000663.1 GCA_903970215.1 Acidobacteriaceae bacterium | reverse complement strand
ACGCTGATCTCGGTCGGCGGCATCGAGGACGCCGCTGGGATATACGAGCGCATCCGAGCGGGCGCGTCGCTGGTCCAGGTGTACACGCAGTTCATCTACGGGGGCCCACTGTGGGTCGCCTCCGTGCAGCGGGAGCTGGCCGCACTGCTGCGGGCGGACGGGTTCGCGTCGATCGCGGACGCCGTGGGGGTCGACGTCCCTGCGCGCTGACCGCGCCGAGCTCCGCAGCGCGGCGCGGTCGAACGCACATGCTCTGGCTACTGCTGCGCGTAGATCCCGGTGATCGTGGCGCGGGCGATCGCAGCTCCGAACAGGTTGAAGCCGAGGTACGCCGGGGTAGCCGTCTCGGGAATGTCCAACTTCTCGACCCCCAGCGCGTGCACCACGAAGAAGTACCGGTGCGGGCCGTGTCCTGCAGGAGGCGCAGAGCCGACGTACCGGCGCAGCCCGGCATCGTTGGACAGCGTGATGGCACCGTCGGGCAGCGAGCCGGGCTTGCCGTCGCCGGCGCCCTCGGCCAGTGACGTCACCGATGCCGGAATGTTCGCGACGGCCCAGTGCCAGAAGCCCGACGCCGTCGGGGCGTCCGGGTCGTAGCAGGTGACGGCGAACGACTTGGTCTCCGCGGGGAAGCCCGACCACGACAGCTCAGGTGTGACGTCCTGGCCACCTGCGCCCATGATTCCGCTGCGCTGCGCGACCGGAAGCTCGCCGCCGTCGGTGAAGGTCGTGGAGGTGACGGTGAACGAGGGCAGCTCTGGCAGGCCGGCATACGGGTCGAAACTGCGAAGCTCGGACATTGGGTTCCTCTCTAGCTGTGCATCAGGAAATGCTCGAAAACGTTCGTTCCGAACACTAGCGCGTCGACCGGAACCCGCTCATCCACGCCGTGGAACAAGGCCGCGAAGTCGAGATCCTCGGGCAGCTGTAGGGGTGCGAAGCCGAAGCACCGGATGCCGAGCTTGGCGAAGGCTTTCGCATCGGTGCCGCCGGACAGCATGTACGGCACCGTCCGGCCGTCGGCGTCGTACGCCAGGATCGCTGCGTTCATCGCATCCACGAGGTCGCCGTCGAAGGTGGTCTCGTACGGCTCGAGCTTGGTGACCCACTCGCGGGTCACGTCCGGCCCGATCAGCTCGTCCACCTCCCGTTCGAACGCCTCCTGGCGCCCCGGGAGCACGCGACAGTCGACGACGGCCTCAGCGGTCTGCGGGATCACATTGGCCTTGTATCCGGCCTTGAGCATGGTGGGGTTCGCGGTGTCGCGCAGCGTGGCGCCGACGATCCGCGCGAGGCCGCCGATCTTTCCGAGCGCAGTCGCGAGATCGGGCTGGTCCGGGTCGATGTCGAAGGTCGACTCCTCGTTCAAGGCCCGGAGGAACTCGGTGACCGATTCGGTGAGCACCAGCGGGAACCGGTGCCGACCCAACCGAGCGACCGCCTCGGCAAGGATCGTCACCGCGTTGTCGTCGTGCAGGAACGAACCGTGACCGGCTCGCGCTTTGGCGGTCAGGCGCATCCACGCAAGGCTCTTCTCCGCCGACTCGATGAGGTACAGCCGCTTCTTCCCACCGCCCGGTGCGTCCACGGTGAGTGAGAATCCGCCGACCTCGCCCACGGCCTCGGTGACCCCTTCGAACAGGTCCGGCCGATGCTCCACCAGCCAGTGCGAGCCGTAGGTGCCGCCGGCCTCCTCGTCGGCGAGGAAGGCGAAAACGATGTCCCGCGGCGGCACCGTGCCAGACGACTTCAGCTGCCGCGCCAACGCCAGCATGATTCCGCACATGTCCTTCATATCGACCGCGCCGCGGCCCCACACGTAGCCGTCTTCGACCGCCCCCGAGAACGGATGCACGCTCCAGTCGCCCGGCTCCGCCGGCACCACGTCGAGATGGCCGTGCACCAGCAGGCGGCCGCGCGAGCGATCGGCGCCGGGCAGCGTGGCGAAGACGTTGCCGCGCCGGGGAGCGCCGGATTCGACGTAGACGGCCTCGTAACCCACCTCTTCGAGCCGCTCCTGCACCCAATGTGCGCAATCGGCCTCACCCTTGGTGGTCGCCAGCTCACCGGTGTTCGACGTGTCGAACCGAATCAGAGCGCTCACGGTCTCGACGACCTCGTCGACAGCGATCGTCGGTGCTGCGGACGGGACGGAATCGGGCAGAGCGGAGTCGGTCGGGGCCACAGCTACAGTCCTATCACGGCCCTGCCGTCGCTTCCCGGCACGCGTCCGGGATCGTGCCGCTGACGTGCCGATTTGGGAACGCAGCTGCAGATGGATTAGGGTAAACGTCGCTTCCCGGCGCGGGTGGCGGAATGGCAGACGCGCTAGCTTGAGGTGCTAGTGTCCTATTAACGGACGTGGGGGTTCAAGTCCCCCTCCGCGCACAAGACGAAAACCCCGGCAACGCCGGGGTTTTCGCGTTTTCATGTCGTGGCCCGTTCGGCTATCCCTTTCAGGATGCCCACCGCTGCGGCGACTGCCGGACGGGTACTGGCACCGGCACGGGTTATGGCTTCCATCCGCCGCGCGACGTCGACCCCGTCCACCGGCTTGCGAATCAGGCCCGCATCGATCGGGGTGTACCGCGGCAACAGCGCGACACCGACGCCGGCCGATACGAGTCGTTCGACCACGCGGAAATCGTTGACGCGTTGGACGATCCGCGGCGGAATGCCGGATTGAACCGCGAGGGATCGCAACACGTCGTCCACCATGTGCCCCACCCCCACACCGATCCACGGGCAGTGCGCTAAGTCACGTAACGTGACGCGGTCGGAGTCGGCCAGGTGGTGATCGGGCCGCAGGACGATCTCGAGGGTCTCCCGGAACAGCAACGTGGAGTCGATTCTGGGACTCCAGTCGGACACGTCCTGCTCGTCTCGGTCGACCACCACCACGTCGTAATCCGCGAGCAGTCCGGCGGCGTCGGCGGGCGTCTGGTCGACGTCGCGACCGACGACACGGACCCCGATCGCCTCGGCCTCGATGATCAGGCCCGGCAGCAGCATGATCGCTGCGGACGGAACCATCGCGACGTGCAGCGTGCCGCGCGGCGTGGTGCGAAAAGCGTCCATGTCCGCGTGAGCCCGGTCCAGGACGGCGAGTACCTCGTCAGCCCGAGCCACGAGCACCCTCCCGGCCTCGGTGAGGCGTAGCCGGCGCCCGCTGGGCTCCAGCAATTCGACTCCGACTTCACGCTGCAACCGTTTCAGTTGCTGCGAGACCGCTGACGACGTCAGCGAAAGCGCCTCGGCCGCACCGTGCACCGTGCCTCGTTCGGCCAGCTCGCGCAACATTCGCAGCCGTTCGACATCCATGAAGAAACTGTAATCATTTTCTTTAGAAGGTGTTGCTTGTGTGAACTGAAGGTGCCGGGCAGGGTGGGCACGCGGCGTCGTGAATCCTCGAGAACCGTCGCGGAAAGACAGAGGGTGTTCGACTCCGAGCAGGTGGCCGCCAGGACGTCGCGGCGCAGTTGGGTATCGGTTGCCACCGTCGCACTGGCCGTCTTCGCGGTCACCACCACCGAGATGACACCGATGGGGCTGCTACCGGCGATTGCCCGCGACCTGGACGTCTCCGAAGGACGAGTGGGCCTCAGCGTCACTCTCTATGGACTGCTCGCCGGACTATTCGCACCGATCGTGACTGTGGCGACCGGCCGGGTCGACAGGCGAACGCTGCTGTCGGTGATCCTCGCGGTATTCACGGTGGGCAACGCGCTGTCTGCTGCCGCCCGCAGCTACCTGACCTTCATGGTGTCGCGCTTCGCATCGGGTCTGATCCACGGACTCATGTGGGCCATCGTCGCCGGCGTCGCCATTCGACTGGTGTGCGATCGGGACGCGGTTCGCGCGACAGCGGCGGCGTTCGCGGGCATCTCCTCGGCCCTGGTCCTCGGCGTCCCGCTGGGCGCCTTCATCGGCAGCACCCTCGGCTGGCGCTCGGCTTTCGCAGTCCTGTCATTGCTGTGTGCTGCGACATTCGTCCTCGTCCGAATAGTCCTGCCCACGATGCCATCCGAGCGCAGCTTCACATTCACGGACATCCGATCGCTGCTCGGTTCGCGGGCCCTTCGCGGCGTCCTGTTCATCTCCGCCACCGTTGTGATCGGCAATTACACCGCCTACGCGTACGTCGCGCCGTTCCTCCGGCAGGAGCGCGGGATCAGCGCCAGGCTGATCGGGTCGTACCTCCTGTGTTACGGCCTGGCCGGCATCATCGGAAATCTCACGTCGGGCGCCCTGCTGTCGCGCTCGCGCACCGGCCGGCTCCTGTTGGCCGGGCTGACCGTCGTACTCGCCGCTACTCTGCTGCTGATCGCTCTCGCCCACACGTGGGTACTGTTGGCCGCCCTCCTCGCCCTCTGGGGCTCGTCCTACTCAGCGTTGCCGGTGGTGTTGCAAACACTGGTTCTGCGGGCGACCAAGGACGGGCCCGGCGAGGCGACGACGTCGATCTACGTTCTGGTGTTCAACTGCTCCATCGCGGCCGGTGCGCTCGTCGGCGGCGTCGCCATCGATGCGGGGGGACCGAACCTGCCCATGCTGATCGGAGTCCTCTTCTGCACGCTGGGCGTCGCTGCGATCGGGGTCGTCGGCAGAACATCGACGGCGTAGTCGCCCGAGCGCCCGGATCGAAGCTCGGCCCGGAGGCCGGGCGGTTCGCCCGGTTTGTATGCTCGGCCGATGAGCCGCATCGGCAGCGCCACACGCCGCTTCTCCGTCCGTACCCTCCCCCTCGCCACCCTCCCCCTCGCCGCAGCCGTGCTCGCCGGCTGTCTGGCGCTGAGCGCGTGTGCGGGTTGTGCGAGTGCGACGCCCGGCCCACCGGGCCCTGCGAACGTGAGCAGCGCGCAGACGAGCCCGGCCGGCACCGCGCGGCTGGGCGCTCTCCTGCGCCAAGGCCCAGCCGGACACCTCGCGCCGGCGCTCGCAGCCATCGCCGACGCCACCTACATCTCGTACGTCTCGTTCACGCCGTCGGGGGCGCCGATCCCAGTGAGCGGCGCGGTGTACGTCCCGAAAGGCACTCCGCCTGCCGGCGGCTGGCCGCTGGTCGCGTACGCACACGCCACCACCGGAGTGACGCGCGACTGCGCGCCCACCCTGTCACCCGACATGTTCGGCAACGAGCCGATGGTCGCAGACCTGGTGGGCAACCGCCACTGGGCTGTGGTGATGACCGACTACCAGGGACTCGGCGGGCCGGGGGTGCACCCGTATCTCGATTCGACGGCGCAGGGCCTGGACGTCCTCGGGTCGATCCGTGCGGCGCGCTCGCTCGGCGTTCCGCTGGCTCGCTCGACGGCGCTCTACGGCTTCTCGCAGGGCGGCCGCGCCAGCGAGGCCGCTGCAGAACTGGCCCCCACCCGCACCCCCGAGATCACACTGGTGGGCAACGCGATGATCTCCCCCGCGCTGGAACTGGACGTCATGGCAGCCATCGACGCGGGCACGTTCACACCGGTGCAGTACGCGATCTCCCCGCTGTTGGTGCGCGGCCTACAAGCAGTCGACCCGTCCATCCGCACCGACGAGATCCTGCATGGCCCTCTGTTGCGCAACAACGCGGCGCTCCTGGCCTGTACCGGCGCATCCGTCGACCAGGTCGCAGCGCTGCTGAAGGGCGTTTCCCCGGCGGATGTCCGGCCGGAGGGCTCAGCTCGACCGGCGATGACCGCCTACTTCGAGCGCAACCAGCTCCCGCGCACGCCGAACCGCGCGGTGCCGGATCTGGTCCGGCGCGGTTCGGCGGACGCCCTGGTCACCCCCGCCTGGACGGCGGACGCCGTTCGTCGACTGTGTGCCGGTGGAGTGCGGGTACAGCAGGAGATCAGGCCGGGTGGGCATTACGCCGCCAGTGACATCGCGAGCGCCGGGGCCTGGGTTGCCGACCGGTTCGCCGGCCTCCCCGCGCCGTCGACCTGCTGATCGGACTGATCGCGGCTACTGCCTGCCGCTGCCCGTGGTCACGATCGCGCCCGTAGAGACGAGGCAGGCCGCGATGAACGATGCCGAGCCACACCGACCGCGATCGTGACCAGCTTCATACGATGTCTTCTGCGCGGGCGACGTCCGCCAACGCCTCGGTGATGACATCGGACACGGGACCGTCCACGTCGACGGTGACGCCGAACTCGTCGGGGCCCAGCGGCTCGAGGATCGCCAGCTGGGAGTCCAGCATGTCCGCCTTCATGAAGTGCCCCTGCCGCGCCGACATCCGTGCGAGGAGCAGGTCACGGTCGCCCAGTAGCAATACGAAGTACACCAGCGCGCCTCCTGCGCGGATGCGGTCCCGATAGACCCGCTTCAACGCCGAACAGGCCACCACCACCTCCCGTCCCGCCGCAGCCTCGTCCCGCAGATATCGACCGATCGTGTCCAACCACGGCCACCGATCGTCGTCGGTCAGCGGATGGCCGGTGGCCATCTTGTCGCGGTTCGCCTGGGGGTGGAAGTCGTCCCCGTCGGCGAAGCCTCGTCCGAGGCGCCCGGCCAGCTCGGCACCCACGGTGCTCTTGCCTGACCCGGACACCCCCATCACGCAGATCTGGATAGTGGACACTTGACGAGTACAACACGAGAGCGCCCACGACCCACGAGAGGCCCGCCCGGCCCCAGGAAGGATCCATGACCGCACGGATCGACCCCGACGACCTCGCCGCGTTCCACCGCGTGCTCGACACCGCGGCGGCGCTGCATGAGGGCGACCCGCAGTCGATCGAGGTGCAGCGCGCCGTGGCACTGATGTTCAAACGCGCCAAGCGGCTGCGCCGCAAGGAGGCCAGGTCGGCCGTCCGGACGGCCGACCGCGCCGTGATGGAGCGCACGGCCACCGGAGCCGCCGAGCGGATCGACGACGAGACGGCCGGGATCCTGCTCACCACGCCGACGGTCGGGGACACCGCGGGCGAGTTGACTCGCCCGCAGAACTGCTACATCTGCAAGACGGCCTACACGCGCGTCGATGCGTTCTATCACCAGCTGTGCCCCGACTGCGCCGCCATGAGCCACGCCAAGCGCGACGCCCGCTGCGACCTCTCCGGCCGCCGCGCGCTGCTCACCGGGGGGCGCGCCAAGATCGGCATGTACATCGCCCTGCGGCTGCTGCGCGACGGTGCCGACCTCACCATCACGACCCGATTCCCTGCTGATGCGGCCCGACGGTTCGCGGAGCTCGCCGACAGCGCCGAGTGGCTCGAGCGCCTGCACATCGTGGGCATCGACCTCCGCGACCCCGCTCAGGTCGCGGCCTTGGCGGACGACGTAGCGGCGGCCGGCCCCCTCGACATCATCATCAACAACGCCGCGCAGACAGTGCGCCGCTCCCCCGGCGCCTACTCGGCGCTCGCGGCGGCCGAGACCGCCGACGTGCCCGCAGAGCTGGCGGCACGCATCGTCTCCTATGGGCGGGCCAGCGCGGCCCACCCCGCGGCGCTGACGGAGGCCCTGCACGAGGAGCATCCCGCGGCGGCGGATGCCGCACGGCTCACCGCACTGGCACTGCGCGGAGGCTCCGCCTCGCTCGCCCGCGTGGCGGACGGCTCCGCGATCGACGCCGGCGGGTTGCTGCCGGACCTGGTGCGCACCAACTCCTGGGTGCAGACCGTGGAGCACATCGAGCCACTCGAGCTGCTCGAGGTGCAGCTGTGCAATTCAGTGGCGCCGTTCATCCTGATATCCCGGCTGCGCCCGGCGTTGGCCGCCTCGACGGCGCGGCGGAAGTACATCGTGAACGTCTCGGCGATGGAAGGTCAGTTCAGCCGCCTGTACAAGGGCCCGGGACACCCCCACACGAACATGGCGAAGGCCGCGCTCAACATGCTCACCCGCACGAGCAGCGAGGAAATGCTCACCGACGGGATCCTGATGACGGCCGTGGACACCGGCTGGATCACCGACGAGCGCCCGCATTACACCAAGATGCGCCTCGCCGACGAGGGGTTCCGCGCCCCACTTGACCTGGTCGACGGCGCCGCACGCGTGTACGACCCGATCGTGCAGGGCGAGAACGGCATCGATCTCTACGGCTGCTTTCTCAAGGACTACCGACCCTCGCCGTGGTGATCGGTCGGATCAGCGGATCACGTAGTCGGTCAACGGGAACCGGTCCTGAGTACGGACCGCGTCGCGGACGGATGTGGGCCGGAACAGCGGTGCCTCGCCACGGCCGTTGATCCAGTACGAGTTCGACGAAGCGCAGTTCCCCAGCCGGAACACCGAGTCTTCCAACAGGTCCTCCATCCGTGCCAGGAACCGGGCGTTCGCCTCCTCGGTCACCTCGAACACCGTGGCCCTGCGGCGCCCCAGCTCACCGAACAGGCGGCGGATGTGCCGCTGTTGGTACTCGACGGTGTTGAACCACGACAGACCGACCCAGGCGTAGGGGCTGGCAAGGGTGAGGAAGTTGGGGAAACCCGGTACCGACACGCCCTCGTAGGCCTGGAATCTTCCTTCCCGCCACCACTTCCCGAGGTTCTTCCCATCCCGTCCGATCACCTCGATCGCGGGGAGGTTGGTCTTCCACACGTCGAAGCCGGTCGCCAGGACCAGGGTGTCGATCGGCCGCCGATTCCCGTCGACGGTCACCACGGCGTCGGGCTCGATCCGCTCGATGCCCGATGTCTCGAGGTGCACGTGCGGCTTGCCCAAAGCACGGTAGTAGCCGTTGGACACCGTCGGCCGCTTGCAGCCGTAGTCGTACGACGGAGTGAGGGCCTTGCGTAGCCGACGATCCCGGACGGAGAGGAAGCGATGCACCCAGGCGGCCTGTGCCGCGGAGATGTTGAGGCGCCGGAATGTCCGGTACCGCCACATCGCGACAACCATGAGGAACTCCATGAACGAGTCAGTCAACAGGCGCACCGCCCGCTGGGTCAGCGGAACCCGCGCGAACACTCGACGCACCGCGAGCGGGAACCGCACGTCCAGCTTGGGCATCACCCAGATCGGGGTGCGCTGATAGACGGTCAGCTCGTCGACCTCCTTGGCCAGCTCCGGGATCACCTGCACCGCAGTCGATCCCGTGCCGATCACAGCCGCGCGCCGGCCGGCGAAGGCCACCGTGTCGTCCCACCGCGCCGTGTGCACCACGGTGCCGGCGAAGGTGTCGATCCCGGGAATGTCAGGCGTCGACGGCTGCGAGAGGAAGCCGGTGGCGCACACCAGGAACCGGGTCACGATGCGCTCGCCGCCCTCGAGCGCCACGTGCCACACCTTCTCGTCGTCGTCCCACCGGGCGCCGTCCACGGTAACGCCGAACCGCATGTGCCGTCGAACGTCGTACTTGTCGGCGACGCGCGCGGCGTACGCCTTCAACTCGGGGCCGCGGGCGTACAGACCCGACCACTCCGGATTTGGCTCGAACCAGTAGGAGAACGTCGTCGACGGCACGTCGACGGTGAGACCGGGATATCGGTTGACGTGCCAGGTGCCACCCAGATCGTCCTCGCGGTCGAGGATCACCAGGTTGTCGTAGCCCAGCTTCTTGAACTCGATCGCGGCACCGATCCCGCCGAAGCCGGCGCCGACCACGACGACATCGAATTGTTGTGCGCCCATGAGATATACGCTACCGTTCCGATTTCGATACAGCCTGGCCACCGGGGATTGCGCGTAGCATCGGCGCCATGGATCTGCAGGGCGCGCACGTGCTGGTCACCGGTGCATCGGGTGGGATCGGCGAGGCACTCGTCGCCGCGCTCACGGAGCGCGGCGCAAGGCTGACCCTCACCGGGCGCCGCGCCGACGTACTAGCCGCCCTCGCGGCCCGGTCGGGCGGTACCGCGATCCCGACCGATCTCACGGAATCCGGTGCGCCCCAGCGACTCATCGCCGCCGCCGGACCGATCGACGTCTTGATCGCGAACGCAGGTCTACCCGCGTCGGGGCTACTCGCGGAGTACTCGATCGCCGAGATCGACCGAGCGCTGGACGTGAACCTCCGGGCTCCGATCGTCCTGGCCAAACTGGCGGCGGACGAGATGTCCGCGCGGGGTTCGGGGCACATCGTGTTCATGTCCTCACTATCGGGAAAGTCCGCGTCGGGCCGGATGGCGCTGTACAACGCGACCAAGTTCGGGATCCGCGGGTTCTCGCTCGCGCTCCGAGAAGACTTGCGTCCCTTCGGCATCGGGGTGTCATGCGTGTTCCCGGGGCCGGTCCGGGACGGCGGGATGTTGGCCGGCGCAGGCGCGAGTGTACCGCGGATCACCACGCGCACACCGGAAGACGTAGCCGCCGGCACACTGCGCGCGATCGACCGGAACCTCGCCGAGGTCACGGTGGCGCCGCCCG
>CAJCHX010000662.1 GCA_903970215.1 Acidobacteriaceae bacterium | reverse complement strand
GGCGGGCTCGCCAGCCGGTGATCAGGCGGATGATCCAGGTGACAGGCATGTCAGCTGCCGGGCGTATAGCGTCCTCCGACGGTCCCGCGAACCACGACCGGCGTGCCGATCGGCAGCTCGTCGTACACCGATTTCGCGTTGTCCGTTGACATCTCGATGCAGCCGTGACTGACATTGGTGCGCCCCTGGTAGACCAGGGACCACGGCGCGGCGTGGATGAAGATCCCACTCCAGGACAGTCGGGTCGCGTACTCGACCAAGGTGCGGTAGCCCTCCGGTGAACTCACCGGCACTCCGAATGTGGACGAGTCCATCACGATCGAGCGGTTTTTCTCCAGCACGTGATACGTCCCGTTGGGCGTCGGATGTTTGCGATTCCCCATGGCTATCGGCATGGTGGCGACGACGGTCGAGCCGTGCCAGATGGTCAAGGTGTGTGTCGGGTCGTCGGCGAGCGCCGCCCAACCCGTCCTCGACGGGACCGGTGACGGCGCCTGAGCCATCGCCGGCTCGACACCGGCACCGGCGAGTGCAGCCAGCGCCAAGCCGATGGCGCCGATTCGTTGACAGAGGGTGGTCACAGCGCAGCTCCTCGAGTCTCACAGAACCTTTGCTTGTACCGAGCCGAGGGACCCGCTTCCGCCGACGCCGCTGCTGCTACCGGCGCCGGGAACGGACGCCCCCGCCGATGCCGCGGGCGCCGAGCCGCTATCAGCGCTGGGGCTTCCCGCGCCGGTGTTGAGTGCACCGGCTGCGCTCGGCCCTTGGGTGCCGAAGTGCCCGCCGCCCCCGTCGGGGTGCCCGGTGCTCGCGGACGACGACGCGGACGACGAACCGCTCCCACCGTCACCCGCGGGCGAGGGCGAGGACGAGGACGAAGACGACGGTCCCTGGCACCCGCTGTTCGACACCGACGATGCGGGGTTCGACACCGACGCTCTGGTGGCCGATTCACTCGATCCGTTACCGCTCGATCCGTTAGCGCTCGAGGCATTAGCGCTCGAGCCGTTACCGCTCGAGCCTGCCGATGCTCCGGAACTGCCGGTTGTCGCTCCATTACCAGTGGATGACGCGCCGGCGGACGTCGTGCCGGCGGACGTCGACCCAGCGGATGACGCGCCGGCCGAGCCGGCGTGTGCGACACCACCGTGCTCTGCGTGCTCGCCGTGTGTCGTGTCGGTGTGCGGCGCCGTGGACGTGACGCCGCTGCCCACCGACGGGTCGTCGGGATCGAGGCCCCCGGTGGGGATACCGCCCGCGTGAGCGGTTCCGATCCCCATCCACAACACGGAAGCGGCGAGCGCACCAGTCGTCGCGGCACCGAAACGGACCCTACGGTGTGTTTTGTTTGGCATACCCTCTCCACAATCGCCTGGCTCGGATCATCTGCGCGACCCTGCCGCCTACCTGTTCACGGACACCCCTCACGGGTGCTCGCTCTCTATCTGGCACCGAAGCTGCTGGAAATCGCCCAGATCTTCTCGAGGTCGCACGTCGCGTATCGGCGCGTATCGGTACGACGCAACTATCGAGTCGCCATCGATTGCCCACCGATGGCCTGACAAACCCTAGGTGTCGGAATCGCTGGGAAGTCGCTGTCAGGCGCCGAAAGAATTGTGCCGTCCGACGGGAGTCGCCGGAAAGACGAAACCGATGTGATCAGCACGTCTAACAAAGAAGATTGCCAAAAAATACAAAACCTCCGGTTGGCTATGGCGTGAACTCCGGCCACCCATACAGGATGTTCCGAGCAGATACCCAGGGAGCGCCCAGCCGGCCGGAAGGTCGTCGCTTCGCTATGTCGCGCCGCATCTGCGGCGCCGACTCGCTCGGGCTATGCGCAAAGCATTGTTAATGCATTACCAAAGACAGGGGCGTTGTGAGGATGAGGGGTGCTATGCGGGGTAGGCGTACGGCTCGAGGCGGTGTCGCGGTTCTCGCCCTCGCTGCGACGATGACGTCGCTAGCGGTCGGCCGAGCCGGTGCAGACACCTACGTTCCGCTGCCGGACGGCAAGAAAGTGGTCGCCACTGCGGGCGCGTTCAGGGCTGTGCTCAGGTCGACCGGCAACCACGTGCGGATCCTGCCGTCCTTGGCCACCGCGCAGACCCGCACCGCATGGGTGTCTACCGACGGCTTCCTCGACCTCGCCGGAGCGCCGCAGGCCTCCGGCACCTTGAACCTGTCGCTGATCTCGGGATGTCAGTTCCCGGGAGCGATCAGTGTCGGCATCAATGCGACGGGGCCCGGAGCGACGGTGGGCACCTCTGGCGCCGGAGCGTCGATGGGTGGCGTCGGTGCCGGCCTGACGATTCCGCTCTCGCCCGGCACGACATCAGGGGTCACCGGCAATGCCGGTCAATACCCCTGGAGCTCGGTGCTCGACAACGTCGCCGTGTCCGGGAACGGGACGTGGAGCGTGGGCCTGAAGGACTACGACGTGAACTACGGCAACTGCTCGGGCTATGCGCAGGCGCGTGTCGTGACGTGGGTCGATCTCACGGGCAGCAACCGAGTCGAGGGCTACCTGTACGGAGCGCCGTTCAGTCTCGGCTGATCCGACGCCGACACCGTCCAGACATCCGACACCGTCCAGACATCTCTGAAGGCCGAGAACCGTCCGGCCCCTCACAACGAGTCCAGGAGTCACATGAAGTACATGCTCTTTCGCTGTGCCATCGTCGCGGTCACTGCCGGAGTCGGCGTCGCGGCGTCGTCGGCCGGACCCGCAACCGCCGACACGTTCATCCCGCTGCCAGGCGGCAAGACCGTTCAACGGCTGCCCAGTGGTGCGGGAAGCATCGTCGTGACGCTGACCGGCGAGTCGGCGAAGCTGTCTCCCGGTATGGTCGCGCTTCCCACCACGCGCAACGCTTGGGTGTCCGGAACCGTCCACGCCCGCATCACCGGCGAGAACCCAGGAAACGGAACGCTTCAGGCGGGCTACATCGTCGCCTGCCAGATCGCGGTGGGCGCGACCAACATGACCCTGACCGGCGGCATCGATTCGGGCGTCACCGTGTCGACATCCGGCATCGGCGTCGCCCCCAGCGCGAATGCCGGGTCAGGCGGCAACCTGTCCCTGAGTGCGGGCACCATCGGCGTGGAGAACCTCACCTGGGACAAGCCGATCTGGCCCAAGCCCGGGGCGTCGTTCAAGCCGAGCACGGGTGGCGGCACCGGCTGGCAGGCGCCGACGAACAACTTCTCTTTCGCCGGCGACTCGGGATCGCTGTCGTACTCCGACGAGACCATCGGCGTTGACGGGTGCGCGGGGTACGCCCAGGCCCGATTCTTCGCGTACGTCACCGGACAGGTGGGCCCCAGCGAGGGGACCGCGGTCCTGTGGG
Organism: Acidobacteriaceae bacterium; assembly: GCA_903970215.1. Taxonomy (GTDB): domain Bacteria; phylum Actinomycetota; class Actinomycetes; order Mycobacteriales; family Mycobacteriaceae; genus Tsukamurella. Next base: position 14,048 of record CAJCHX010000662.1, on the reverse strand, counting down.
GACGACCGTTCACGCTCGGCTGACCGCCGGTCGAGGCGAAAGTCGTACTGGAACTCAGTCGAGAGTCGCGGTGTGCGCGTTCCGCGATACACATGTCGATGGATGGAGAACAGGTGTTGCCGTCTGCTGAACACACCCGCCTCGGCGCATGGAGCGCATCGAGTCTGACGCAGCTCGCCGATACCGTGGTGGATGAGGTAGTCCAACGCATCGGCTTCTATCGCACGGGCGTGGTCCCCGCGGAGGACTTGCGCGCCTCGATCGAGCACAGCCTGAGACTCGCCATGGCGGCCGTCGACGCCCGCCACGGACGCGCGGTCGACATCGAACCCGCTCGGGAGATCGCGGCACGTCGGGCGCGTGCGGGCGCGCCGCTGCCCGAGGTGTTGAAGGTGTACCGGATCGCATTCGCGACGCTGTGGAGGGCTCTGGTCGATCGAGAGCGCCCGAGGTCCACGGGAACCACCGAAGAGCTGCTGGGTGCGGCGACCGCACTGCTGCAGTTCGCCGATCGGCACGCCGACGCCATGACCGAGGCGTATCGCGAGGCGAACGCCGAGGTGCTCCTCTTGAAGCATCGCCGCAGGTCGGCGCTGGTCGAGGCACTTCTCACCGGCCATCCGGCGCCCGATGCCGGGCCGTGGGAGGCCGCCGCACTCCTCGGCTTCCCACGCGGAGCACGTCATGTCGTAGTCGTTGCGGACACACCGCGCGTAGCCGAGGAGGGGTTGCCCGGAGTCGAGGGGAGACTCGCCGAGACCGGCATCGTCTCCGCCTGGCGCTTGACGCCGGCGCAACAGCTCGGGGTGATCGCCCTGCAGGACGATTCGGTCAGCACGGTCATCGACATCGTGAGGTCGACCCCGGGAGCACGGGCCGGGATCAGTCCCCCGTTCGACAGCCTCTCCGACACGCCACGCGCGTCACGCCTGGCGCAGGCGGCACTGCAGACGCTCCCCGCCAAGAAAGAGGGCGTTCACGTCTTCAGCTCGAGTCCACTGGCGGCGCTCGTCGTCTGCGCACCCGAGGAAGGACGGCGAGTGGCTGCCCGGGTGCTCGGCCCCGTCCTCGCGCTTCCCGCCGAAGACCGGGTCACCATGACCGATACGTTATGGGCCTATCTGAGCAATTCAGGGTCGGCGGAGAAGGCCGCTCAACTGCTGTATTGCCACTCGAACACCGTTCGGTACCGCCTTCGCCGCCTACAGGATCTCACCGGCCGGCGCCTCTCGGATCCGCGCGACGCGGCCGAGTTGACGGCTGCGATATACGCGCTGCGTTTGAACCAGGATGCGACCGGCGACGTCGTCGATCTCGACAGCTGACCCGTACCGCCGGCGACAGTATCGAATTGGCGATTCTCCGAATCGCATTACTCCGATTTCATGGTGTTTCGGAGGTTGACAATCGGCTCGACGTTCTATCCCATTGGCGGGCGCTTCGTACGAATTGCACGCTGCGGGTTTACTTCGCGACCCGGTCGGTAATTCAGCCGGCAGGCGTGACCAATCGGCTAGGATATTCACATGGCTCGCAAAGTAACTGTCACGCTCAGCGACGACACCGACGACACCCTCAGTGCGGACGAGACCGTGCGCTTTGCTTTGGATGGCGTCGAGTACGAGATAGACCTCGCGAACAAGAACGCAAACAAGCTGCGTACCGCGCTCGCCCCGTACACGGAGAACGCGCGGCGGGTCGGTGGTCGCCTCAAGCGCAGGCTTCCCACCACCGAAGACACGCCGAAGGTAGACCCCGACGCCGTGCGGGTGTGGGCTCGCGAGAATGGACACACCATTGGCGACCGTGGCCGGATCGCTCGGGAGATCATCGTCGCGTATCAGGCGCGTTAACCGACTTGTCCATATCGCCGACGTCTCCGGCGCGGATCGAGTCGTTTGTTCCGGGCACCAGATGAGAACTGGTGGCACGGGTCGGCAGTTCTTTCAATGGATCACCTACCCGGCATTGCTGCCAGCCCCGGACGATCGACCGATCCGGCAGTAGCCGGACCGCTCCGATACGAAAAGTGCGGAGCGGCCGCGGCGATGGAGAAAATGTCAGGCATAGGCCCGCAGCGTTCCCCATCCGGGATCGTCGAGGGTCTCGAGCTTCGCGCCGCGGTCCTCGGCCCACGCCCGGATCGGCGCGAGGTCGGCGTCGGGATCGGTCGCGAGGACGGTGGTCCGCTCGCCCCGGGCCGTCCGGGTCATCAGGCGGACGGTGTCCCCTGCGGCCGTGCCACCCGCCCAGAGCCCCGATTCCTCGTCGTCGAGTCGTCGCCGTAGCTCGGCGGTCGGCTGGCCGTCCGCGCCGGCCTGGTAGGGGCGCGTGAGGATCGCGAGCCGGGTCAGCAGGGGGCGGTCGAGCCAGTGCAGCGGGCGCCGCACGCCGACCCGCACCACGGCATCGGGTGTCCGCAGAAGTAGGTCCACCCACCCGTCCACCGGTGCGGCGGCGGCTGTTTCCGCGACCCCGTCGGCCAGCTGCCGTGGCGACAGCGCATCGCCGGGTTCGTCCGCCGTGGTCGAGACCCGGCCGACCCACCGCTCCACCGCATCCTCGCCGAGTAGCTTGTCCAATGCCATGAAAGCGACTGCGAGGCGGCCGGACTCGTCGACGTCGGCGAACGCGGCGTGGTACACCGCCACATCCATTCGGTGGTGGTCGCGATCGATGGTCACCGCGAACCGCATGTCGGCGACCGCGACTCGCCTGCCGTCGACCGTCAGCGCCAGGTCTGCGACGCCCGGATCCGCTTGCCGCGCAGGGAGGTACTCGAAGTCCGGATCGTCCGCCGGTGCCAGGGCACACACCTGTTCCGCGACCCGGCGCAATTCCGGATCGCCGTCGGCGCTGATCACCAGCGACCACCGATCCGTGGCCGCACTGCGGCCCAACTCCCAGTCGAGCTCCTCGTCGATCCCCCGCAGGCGCCGCGTCAACTCCTCGGGCAACGACCCGAACACGCCGTCGGACAACGCCCGGCGGGCAGTTACGCGGGCATCCTCCCACCAGGCCCAGAACTCGTCGATCGGATCGGTCACCACCGAGACGCTACCCACTTCGGGGCGGCGCGGTCACGCGTCGCGACGCGCCACCAACGCCGCGCCTGCGCCGTACACGACCGCAGCGAACGCCGCGAAGTACAGCAAGCCCACCCAACCCGGCCAGTGGAAGTCGGCGACGGCGACGTGCAGGAAGTGCTGCAGGTTGGCGAACGGCAGGTAGGGCGCCACGACTTTGACCTTCGGCACCGACGACAGGACGTTCTCGACCAGCACGAAGTAGATCAGTAGTACCGTCACCGCGCCCGCGGCATTGCGCAGCAGAGCCCCGACACCCACCCCGACCGCCGATACGGGGGCCGCCGCGACCGGTACCGCAAGGTAGATGGACGCGCCTGCGCCGAACAGCGACACCGTGCCCGCGCCGCCGCCCACGGCGACGAACACGATCAGGCACACGACGAGGGTCAGAAGGGTCGCAGCGGCGCATGTCGCCGCTACCACAAGCAGTTTCGCCGCCAGCGCCACTTCGCGACGGGGCACTGCGAGGAACGTGGTGCGCAACGTCCCGAACCGCACCTCGGTGGTCACACTCAGCACGCCGAGCAGACCGCACAGCAACACCCCGAAGCCTGGCAGCCCGGCGAAACCGATGATCGGTGCCGCGGCGGCGGCCAGCAGGGCGCCGTTGCCACCCGATCCACCGGCCAGTGAGTCGTCGTAGTCCCCGACCGCGGTGCTCCGCAGCGCGAGCCCGATCGCCAGACTGATCGCCACACTCAACACCAGCAGCAGCCCCAGGCACCACTTCGTGGCCCGCACGGTGCGGAGCTTGAGCCATTCCGCGGCAATCGCATTCACGATCACGCGACCATCCCCCCGTGGTATTCGACGGCACCCGCGGTGAGCCGCATGAAAGCCTCCTCCAACGACGTCGTGCGGCCCGCCAGTTCGTGCACCACGATCCCCGCCGCCGCGGCGATGTCCCCGACCACGTCGGTGGAGACGCCGGTCACCGTCAGCACCCCCGGTTCGCCCGTCGCCGCGACGGCGACCCCGCGCAGGGCGAGCGCCCTGGACAGCTCCTCCGCGCGCGGGCTGCGCACCCGCACCGACGATTCCGAATGTTGTGCGATGAAATCGGCCATCGCGCCGTGCCATACGAGCCGTCCCCGGCCGACGATCACCACGTCGTCGGCGGTGAGCGCCATCTCGGACAGCAGGTGCGACGACACCAGGACCGTATGTCCCTGCGCTGCAAGTGATTTCATGAATCCGCGAACCCACACGATGCCCTCCGGATCGAGGCCGTTGACCGGCTCGTCGAAGAGCAGCACGCCGGGGTCGCCCAGCAGTGCGGCGGCGAGCCCGAGCCGCTGCGACATGCCCAGGGAGAAGCCGCCGGCCCGCTTGTGCGCGACCTCCGACAGCCCCACCAGAGCCAGGCAGACATCCACCCGCTCGCTCGGGATACCGTTCGCTGCCGCCATCCACCGCAGGTGATTGCGCGCGGTCCGGTTGGGGTGCACCCATTTCGCGTCCAGCAGCGCCCCCACCCGGGTCAGGGGACGTTCGAGGTCACGGTAGCGCCGCCCGCCGACGGTCGCCGTGCCCGCGGTCGGGGTGTCGAGCCCCAGGATCAGCCGCATGGTGGTCGACTTACCCGCTCCGTTCGGCCCGAGGAAGCCGGTCACCCGTCCCGGTCGGACGACGAACGACAGGTCGTCGACGGCCCGCACCCGTCCATACGTCTTCGTCAGCCCCGCGACCTCGATCACGGCTCCACCCCCGTCGGCACTTCCACCATGCCCAGATTGTGCCAGAGCACCCGTTCTCGTCGTCAATTACTGGTTGACCACTGGCCGCGTGTCAACCTACAGTTGTCGAATGACGCAACCCATCCGCCTGGACGACCTCATCGTCACCGTCAGCGACCTGCACCCGGGAGGTGGCCCGCTGGACCATCTCAGCGACGCGGTGCTGGTGGGCGACCGACTCGGCGAGACCGCGGACCACCTGATCGGACACTTCGTGGACCAGGCGCGGCGCAGTGGCGCCACCTGGACCGAGATAGGCGCCGCGATGGGCGTCAGCAAGCAGGCCGCGCAGAAGCGCTTCGTCCCGCGCGACATCGTGCCCGCTCAGACGACCGCCGACGTCGCCGCCGCCGACATGGTCGCCCGTGGGCCGTTCACCCGGTTCACGATCCGCGCGCGGCATTGCATCGTCGCCGCCCAGAGCGAAGCGCGTGCCGCGCGCAGTCACACCGTCGGCACGGAGCACCTGCTCGCCGGCCTGCTGGCCGAGCCCGAGGGCATCGCCGCACAGGCGCTGCGGGGCGCCGGCGTGAGCGACGAGACGCTGCGCGGCGCCCTCGCAGCCCTCTCGAATCCCGGGGACGGCGAGCCGCCGGCCCTGATCCCCTTCACCCCGGCCGCGAAGAAGGCGATCGAGCTGAGCATCCGGGAGGCGCTGCGACTCGGTCACGACTACGTCGGCACCGAGCACGTCCTCCTGGGTCTCCTCGCCGCTCCGGACACCACCGCGGCCCGGCTCCTCGCCGGACTCTCTGTGACCCGCGACGTCGCCGAACGGTCTGTCACGGAGCTGCTGGCCGGCCTCGCCGTCGGTGAGGCCTGACGTGCGCGCCCTGATCGTCGACGACGACGTGCACGCCGCCGAGACCGTCCGCCGCACGCTCGCCACCGACGGCTGGAACGTGGTGGTATGCCACACGGGTGTCGACGGACTGTGGCAAGCGACCGAGGTCGGCTGCGATGTGATCGTGCTGGACATCATGATGCCGGGCCTCAACGGGTTCCAGTTCCTCAGCCGGCTGCGGGCCGCCGAGGTGTGGACTCCGGTACTGATGCTCACCGCGAAGGACGGCGAGTGGGACCAGGCCGAGGCACTGGACACGGGCGCCGACGACTACCTGACCAAGCCGTTCTCGGTGGTCGTGCTCAAGGCCCGGATCCGCGCGCTGCTGCGTCGATCCACGGCGGCCCGGCCCGCGGTACTCGACGTCGCGGGCCTCACCCTGGATCCGGCTGCGCACCTCGTGGCCCGCGACGACACGTCGATCGCACTCACGCCGCGCGAGTACGCGGTGCTCGAGCACCTGATGCGGAACGCCGGGACGGTGGTGAGCAAGTCCGACATCCTGCGGTCCGTCTGGGACGAGAACTACGAGGGCGACGAGAACATCGTCGAGGTATACATCGGCTACCTGCGCAAACGCATCGACGTGCCGTTCGGGAAGCACACCATCGAGACGGTGCGCGGGGCCGGCTACCGGATCGCAGTCCCCACCTGATCCGCGCCCACCACAGACGCGCCCGCCCGATACCGGGCCGGAACCAACGGCAGCGTCAGTGTGAACGCCGCGCCGCCGAGGGGACCGTCGTCGATCCCGATGGAACCACCGTGCGCCGCGGCGATCTCGGCCGCGATCGCCAACCCCAGTCCCGACCCGCCGCCGTGCGACCGTCCGGCATCGAGCCGCACGAACCGGTAGAACACGCGCTCGCGGTCTTCAGGACGGATCCCCGGGCCGTCGTCGCCGACGGTGACGCGCGCGCATCCGCCCTCTGCGCGCAGCGCCAGCGTCACCGTTCCGTTCGAGTACCGCAACGCGTTGTCGACGAGGTTGCGCAGACAGCGGGCCAACTGGGTCGCGTCCGCGGTCACCCGGACCGCGGCGATGTCGGTGCGCACCACCGCGCCGCCGAGCGCCCGGGCCTTCGCCGCCTCGGCCAGCACCAGGTCGTCCAGGTCGACGTCCGAGCGCACCAGCGCGAGCCCGCGCTCATCGACCCGCGCGAGCAACAGGAGGTCGTCGACCACCGCCCGCATCCGGGTGGCCTCCGGCAGTAGCACGTCGCGCACCGTGTCCACGGTGACGTCGGTGCCGGTGTGATCCGCGAGGTCCAGGATCCCGGACAGCGTGGTCAACGGACCGCGCAACTCGTGCGACGCATCGCCGAGGAACTGCACCTGCGAGTCCCGGCTGCGCTCGAGCCGGTGGAGCATTCGGTTCATCGTCCGCGCGAGGGTCGCGATCTCGTCGTCGGAATCGGGCACGGGCACCCGACACGCGAGGTCGGTCGAGGTGATCGCCGACACCTCGCTGGTGATCCGGTGCACCGGCCTCAGCGCCCGGCCCACGAAGACGTAGATCGCCAAGCCACACACAGCGAGTACCACCGGGAACTCGAGCGCCAGGATCGCGGCGGTGGTGAGCACCCCGCGCCGGTACGTATCGGCGGCGACCACAGCGATCACCACGTACCGCTGCCCCGCATGCTCGGCGCCCGCCGCGGCACCGCAATAGACACCGCTGAGTCCGGTCACCCGTCCTTCGAACCGGGCCACCGTTTCGGGCGCCGGGCGCAGGGTTCCGATCGGCGTGATCTCATTGTCGGGCGATGCATAGACCACGCGGCCGGCCTGGTCGATCACCTGGATGATGTCGGTACCCGTGGTCGGGGTGAGAGCGGACGGGCTCACCCCGGACAGACCGTGATCGCCGATCTGGTCGGCGATGCCGTACGCACGCGACGACGTGGACCCATACATCACCTGGTTCTGCGACCGGTACAACATCGCCAGCATGATGACGGCGCCGATCGCCATCGCCACCGCCACGATGACCGTGGCGACGACGGTGGACTTCAGCCGTACACCCCACCGGATGCGGCGCCGTTCCCTCTGCAAGACCATGACGACCATCAGGATATTTCGGCCGACACGCCCACCGCCAGCCGCGGCTTTCAGGCTGCTTTCAGGCTTAGGCCGGATTGTTACAGGTGGAGGTAATCAATGACTCAGCTACTGGCCGACCGAATCATCGCCCGGTTGTACGAACACGGCGTCCGAGCTCTGTTCGGCGTGCACGGCGCGAACTCGGAGGACCTGTTCGCCGCTGCGCTGCGGTCTGCGCCCGGACAGCGTGGCGACCTGACAATCACGGTGGCCAAGCACGAGTTCGGGGCGGGGGCCATGGCCGACGGTGCCGCCAGGACCACCGGCCGGCCCACGGTGCTGCTCACGACGTCCGGCGGCGGCGCGCTGAACTGCGTCGCGGCTCTCGCCGAGTCGTACGACTCGCGGGTCCCGGTGCTCGCACTGATCGGATGCCCGCCACGCCCGGTCGAGGGCCGGGGCGGGTTCCAGGACATGCTCACGCCGCCGCTCACGGTGGACGCCCTGGCGGTGTTCGCGGGAGTGACCGGTTTCGCCGCGCGTCTGACCGCCCCCGAGGTGCTCACCCCCGCGCTCGACGGTGCGCTCGCCGCGCTCGATCGCGGGCTGCCGGCGGCGCTGCTGATCCCGAAGGACGTCCAGAGCTCCGCCGTCCCGCCGGGGACCGAGGCGCCCACGCTCACGGGCGAACGCGCAGAACCGGTCGTTCCCCGCGTCGTCATCGACCTCCTGCGCACGGCACGTCGACCCCTGGTCGTGGTCGGGGAAGGCGCCTCACGGGCGGGCCTCGCGAAGGCCCTCGCGGACGTGGCCACGGCGACCGGCGCAGTCTTCGCGGCGACGCCCAACGGTCGCGACGCGTGCCCGCCCGGCGCCCGGTTCGTGGGAGTGACGGGCGTGATGGGGCATCCCTCCGCGGTCGCCGCTGCAGCCGACGCGGACGTCGTTCTGATCCTCGGCACCCGGCTGACGGCGACGGACCGCGCGGGGCTCGACCCCCACCTCGACCGTGCGCTCACGGTGCACGTCGATGCCGAGGCGCCACTGCACCCGGTACGCCATCATGTCCGGACCGCGGATCTGAGCGCGTGGACGAATGCTCTGGCCGCGGCGCTGTCCGGTGGTGAGCGGCCGCCGTGGACCGACATCGAGCCCGTTCTCCTGGCGCCGCACCAGCCGGCCGGGGTGGGAACCACCTGCGCCGACGCCGTCGATGCGATCGCCGACGCCATCCCCCCGGATGCCCTGGTGTTCGCCGATGCGGGAAACGCCGGCGCCGCCGCGATCCACCGGTTGCCCGTGCGCACCGGGGCGCGGTTCCTGGTGGCGCTGGGCATGGGCGGTATGGGCTACGGCATCGCCGCAGGTATCGGCGCTGCCATCGCCACCGGCACACGCACGGTGATCATCGCCGGCGACGGTTCGTTCTACATGCACGGAATGGAGCTGCACACCGCGGTAGAGTACGACGCACCAGTGACACTTGTCGTGCTCAACAACGACGCACACGGAATGTGCGTCACTCGGGAGAACGTGTTCTTCCCGGGGGTACCAGGCGTGAACACATTCCGACACACCGACATCGGGGCCGGGATCCGCGCGATGTTCCCCTCGGTGGACGTTCGCACCGCGCATGAACCGGCCACCGCCGGGGCCGCGGCCCGGGACCTGCTGGGGGATGCCCACGCCCGCGGCCCCAACGTCCTCGTCATCGATACCGACCCGCTCGAGATCCCCCCGTTCGCGCCACTCATCAGGGAGCACCAGTGACTGCAACCGACCCCACCCCGGTCCCCGATCTGTCGTACATCGAGGGCACCATCCGCGTGGAGTCCCATCCACGGTCGGTGGCGACGCCGATCATCATGGACCAGCTGCGCTCGGTGTACCCGCACCACCAGGTGTTCGGTGAGTTCTGCACGGTCCAGGGATACGTCGACGCGCCGCCCCGCGAGCTGTACGAGTGGCTCGCCGACACCCGCTCCCTCGAGGAGTGGACATACAGCCTGCGCGCATTCCAGCAGACCGACGAGCCCGGTCTGTGGCTGGCCCAGGACCGGCTGGGGCCCAACACCGAGATCTACACGCGCACCGTGGCCAATCCGGACGCCATGACCGTGGACTACCACTGCGCCTGGGACCAGGGCGACCACCTGTGGATGATCTACCTGATGCGGGTTGTGGACGCCCAGGTCGTGTTCGACAAGCCCGGATCCGTCGTGCTGTGGACCAATTGTCATCACCCGTTCTACGAGGAGAATCCGTTCCCCGACAAGGCCCCCGCCGGGCGCCCGGTCTGGGTGGGCGACTTCTGGGACATGTTCTCCGCCGGACACCAGCTCGAACTCGACAACCTCAAGGCCATCGCCGAGTACCGACACTCGCATGGCCTGCCCATCACCCCTGATTGGATGCGGTCGTGAATCTCACCCTGTTCGACATCGCCTCGTACCTTCCCGACAACCGGGTACCGGCCGAGTACTTCGCGCAGTTCCAAGGTGAGGACGCGCTGGCGGGAAACAAGATGTTCTCCGCGCCGCGGTACCGGCACCACGCGGGGAAGGACGAGACCAACGTCGACATGATGTGTTCCGCCGTCGCGGAACTCACGGCCCGCCACGGTGATTCCGTTCTCGACGGGGTGGATCTGGTGCTCAGTCACTCGCAGCTGCCGGACGTGGCCGTGGTCGGCTGCGGGGGCGACGTGGCGCGCCGCCTGGGCCTGGACCCCTCCATCGTGATCGACCTCCACAACGGAGGGTGTGCCGCGTTCATGCTGATGCTGGAGCTGACACGCGGACTGTTCGCGTCCGGCACCGCGTCGAAGGCGCTGCTGCTCAACGGCGTGAACACAGGCGCGACCATCTTCATGCAGGACCGGGTGCGCACTCTGTCTCAAGCCGCCATCCCCGGCGACGGAGCCAGCGCCGCGCTGGTGACGGCCGACGGACCGACCGAGGTGCTCGAGGTGGTGTGCCGCCAGCACAGCGAGTACGCCGGCGACATGACCGCGGCGATCGAACCGTACCGCCGCTGGTGGGAGCCCGGCGAGGGCCAGATGAGCGTGGGTTTCACCGAGTCGAAGATCTCCAAGGTACTCGCGCGCGGCAACCGGCTGGTCCCCGAGATCGCCCTCGAAGCCGCCGGCCGACGCGGCCTGCGGGGGCCGGACATCGACTGGCTGATCACCAATCAGCCCAACCGGATCTTCCTGCGCAACTGGCGCGAGGCCCTCGAGCTGCCGCCGGAGCGGCACGCGGACACGTTCGACGAGTGCGGCAACATGTTCTCGGTCGGCGTGCCGCACAACCTCGACACTGCGATCACCGACGGCCGCATCCAAGCGGGTGACACCGTGCTACTCGCCGCGTTCGCGCACGCCGGTGACTTCGCCGCGGCCTCGCTGCTGCGGTTCGGCGGCCGACCGTGACCGAATTGCTGCGTGCACCGTATGCAACGGGGAACGACCACGCCCCACCCGCGGCTCGCGCCCGGCCGATCCGGCTGACGCTCAACGAGTCCCCGTACGGTCCGACCCCTACGGTCCTGCGCGCGCTCCGCAATTGGTCCCGGACGGCCAATCGGTACCCCGAGTTCCGGCCCGAGCGCCTGCGCCGCGCCATCGCCAAACACGCGGGCGTGCCGGTCGAGTGGGTCACCGTCGGACCGGGCGCCACCGGACTCATCGACCAGCAGCTGCGCCGGGCGAACGCAGGGGACGAGATCGTCGGCGCCACACCGACATTCGAGGGATACCCGCTCCTGGCAGCAGCCCACGGGCTGCGGTACCGCGGCGTTCCGTGCCGGCCCGACGGCAGCGTCGACGTGGACGCGCTGGCCGCCGCCGTGACCTCCCGGACGTTCGCCGTGGTCGTGTGCTCGCCGCACAACCCCACCGGATCCGTCATCCCACCTGCCGACCTCGATCGGTTGTTGTCGGCGGTGCCCGAGCGCGTCCGGGTGGTACTGGACGAGGCATATCTCGAATTCGCCGAGGCCGAGTTCGGCTACGACCCCCTGCGCAGCGGGGTGCTCGCCGCGACCCACCCGAATCTCGTGGTGCTGCGAACGTTCTCGAAGGCGTTCGGGCTGGCGGGGATCCGGGCCGGCTACGCGTTCGGCGCGGGGTGGGCGGTCGACGAGATCCGCGCCACCGAGGTCCCGTTCGCGGTGGGTCCGGCCGCGGAGGCCGCAGTTCCCGTGGCGCTCGAGGCCGTCGCCGAGACCCGGCGACGGGTGACCCGGATCGTGGCAGAGCGGGAGCGGCTGGCCGAGGGCTTGCGCGACGCCGGCCTACCCGCACTACCGTCCCACGCCAATTATCTGTTCCTCCCGACGCACGACCCGATCGCGCTGGCCGACCGATTCGCTGACGGCGGTATCGCCGTTAAAGCATGTGGCACGGGTGTGCGGGCATCAGTCGGAACGGCGACGGACACCGACATCGTGCTCGCGTGGGTGCGCCGAGCCTGACTCGAATGCCTGCGGCGCGGGTCGGCGTAGCTGATCGAGCTCAAATACCGTTGTGGCTCAACTGGTCTCATCTCGACGGTCGGCGTGTCCGAGGTCGCGGCCCGGCGCGACGCGGTCGCGCACCATCCGCTTGAGTTCGGCCGGGTCGGGAAAGCCGCCGTCGCTCCTGCGGTCCCACACCCGCTCTCCGTCGACGCCGATCCGGAACACTCCGCCCGTGCCGGGCACGAGCGCCACCTCGTCGAGTTCGGCGGCGAACGTGGTGAGCAGTTCCTGCGCCACCCACGCCGCACGCGCCAGCCAATTGCACCGGGTGCAGTACTCGATCGTCACACGGCCCGCCATAGGGGACGATGTTAGCCCCACACGGCGGCCGGGCGGCTAACAGACCGGGGTGCCCATCCGACCGTCCGCCGGCGACGACGCCTGCGCCCACCGACGTTTGGGAATCCGGCCGGCCCCGCGCGCCAGCCGTCCGGCCTCGACCGCGAGGCGCATCGCACGCGCCATCGCGGCGGGGTCCGCAGCACGGGTCACAGCCGACGCGAGAAGCACTGCGTCACAACCGAGTTCCATGGCCAGCGCGGCGTCACTCGCCGTACCCACCCCCGCGTCCAGGATCACGGGCACCGGCGACTGCGCCACGATCATCTCGATGTTGTGCGGGTTGAGGATTCCCAGCCCGGTGCCGATCGGAGACCCCGCGGGCATCACCGCCGCGCAGCCGGCGTCGACGAGCCGCCGAGCCAGGATCGGGTCGTCATTGGTGTACGGCAGTACGACGAAGCCGTCCGCCACGAGTTCCTCTGCGGCACTGAGCAGTTCGGCCCCATCCGGGAGGAGGGTACGGTCGTCGCCGATCACCTCGAGTTTGATCCACTCCGTGTCCAGCGCCTCACGCGCGAGGCGCGCGGTGAGCACCGCCTCTGCCCGCGTCAGACACCCGGCGGTATTGGGCAGCGGCGTGATCCCCAGGTCACGGATGAGCCCGAGGACGCCACCGCCGGCCGCGATGCTCGTGCGACGGAGCGAGACCGTGGTGAGCTCGGTACCCGACTCGATCAGCGCAGATCGCAGGTGGTCGAGATTCGCGGTGCCACCCGTGCCGGTGATCAGGCGGGAGCAGAACGTGCGGCCGCCGATGGTCAGAGAGTCAGCCACCCTGCACCGCCGTCAGGACGTCGATCTCGCTGTACGGCAGCAGCTCCTCGGACCACCTGGACCGCGGGCAGACCTCGCCGCCGACCGCCACCGCGATACCGTCCTCGCCGAGGCCCAGCGCCGCGAGCAGACCCGCGACGGTCAGCCCGTCGGCCACCTGCCGGTCCTCGCCGTTCACCGTCAGCTCCATGCGGCCTCCTTCGCCTCTGTCGCACCGCTATCCGACGCGGCATCGTCCACCGCGCCGTCGCCCAGCACCAGATCGTGTACCAGCCGCGCCGTCACCGGCGCCAGCAGGATGCCGTTGCGGCCGTGTCCGGTGGCGGCGACGACGCGGTCGTCCAGCGCACGGATCACCGGCATGTTGTCGACGGTGCCCGGCCGCAACCCGGCAGAGACCTCCATCAGGTCGTACTCGCGCAGGAAGGGCAGCACGGCGAACGCATCCTGCAGCAGGTCCACCACCGGCCCCACCAGGGGCGTGGTGTCGCGATCGTTCTCGTACTGGGTCGCACCCACGACCACCCCGTCGACCCGCGGCACGATGTACACGGCACGACCGTTCACCCTGGCACGTACCGTGACCGGCGGCGGGGGCAGGCACATGCGGCGGGCTCGCAGGCGCACCGCCTCGCCCTTCACGGGGCGGACGCCCAGTCCGGGCCACAGCGCCTCCGACTCGGCGCCGGCGCACAGCACCAC
>CAJCHX010000661.1 GCA_903970215.1 Acidobacteriaceae bacterium | reverse complement strand
CGCTGATCGTCGGCGAGCCGGCGCAGATACGTCGCGAACCACGGTGAGCCATCGAGGTGGCGAACGATCGTGGACACCTGGATTTGGTGCATCGCGAACACCATCGCCGAAGCCGAGCAGCGGCGGCCGAGCTCGTAGCAGGCCTCGGCCAATGCCGGCAATGAGACCCCGGCGCCGCCCAGCTCGACCGGCACGAACGCCGAGAGCAGCCGGGCCTGTCGCATCGCCTCCACCGACTCGGCGGGGAAGCGCGCATCCCGGTCGACGGCGTCGGCATGCGGTGCCGCGATGTCGCCCGCCAGGCGTCGTACCTCCTCCAGGAACACTCGGTCGGTGTCCACGGCAACGCTCATGCGACCTCGGCCTGCAACTGGTCGATGCCCTGGGCGATCGCTCCGATGGACTCGAACGCGCTGCGCTTGAGCATCGCGTCGGGAAACTCAACGTCAAACCGGTCCTCGAGCGCGAGCATCACGTTGACGCTTGCATGCGAGCTCATACCCGCCTGGAACAGGTCGTCGTCCTCCTGCAGTGTCGTGGGATCCACGGCCAGCCGCGCATGGTCCCGGAGCACCTCGCGGATTGCCGAGAGGGTTTCGTCGTTCATTGAGCCTCCATCGTCAGCGTGAAGATCGCAAGGGCGCTTCGGGAAAGGGTCGTCTGGAGTACACCGCTGAGACGCAGTTCACCGGCGCCCCGAGACACGTCACTTCATCCTATTCGGCAGGCGGCGCCCATCGCTTGAGCGTCGCAACCGCGAGGCGGGGCGCACGCGCAGAAGCCCGCGCGCGCGTTCTTCGGAAAACCTGAGCAACTCCCGATAATGTTCGCGATAATCAACGTTAGTGAAGGATTCCCGCCGTGGCAACCATCACTCCCGATATCCAGGGGTCTTCCCTCGCCGCGCCTGAGACCGCCGGTCTCTGGCTGGGCGATGACGACCGGCCGGCGCTCGGTTGGTTGACTCGCCGACCGGGCGACCGCATGGACTCCGCGATCGTGGTCGCACCGGCCCTCGGCTACGCGTACTGGTGCGGCCACCGGCCCCTGCGCCTGCTCGCCGAGCGGCTGGCCGAGAACGGCCACGCGGTGCTGCGGGTCGACTACGACGGCACCGGTGACTCGGCCGGTGATCAATGGGACCCTGGACGGGTGACGGCCTGGCGCGAGACGGTGGCGCGTGCGGTCGAGGAGATGCGGAGGCTCGGGGCCGGCCACGTGACGCTGATCGGAGCACGGTTGGGCGCGACCTTCGCGCTCCTGGACGCTCGCGCCCTCGGCGCCGAACGAGTGGTGGCCTGGCTGCCTCTGGCGCAGGGTCGACGGTACGCACGGGAGATCCGGCTGCTCTCCACCCAGGTGCCGAAGGATCAGGACCCGGCGGCCGATCGGCCGACGCGGTTGGTGGCGGGCAGCGTCTTCACCGATGAGACGGTGCGTGACATCGCCAATCTGACGCTGACCGACCTTGATGCCCCGCCCGCCCCGTCGGTGCTGGTGATCGACGACCTGGCCGGCTCCTCGGCGGACGCGGTCGACCGCCTGCGTGCCGTCGGCACCGACGTCGAGCACCGTGCGGTCGAGGACAGCGACGAGGTTCTGGAGACGCCGCCGGAGTACGCCTTTCCCGCCGAGACGGTGCTGACGTCGATCGCCGAATGGATCGGCGCCGCCGACAGCAGTGATGTCGGCGGTCCCGCGCCGCCGGTGCCGACCCGCCGAGCGAGCTTGAGCTGGCGCGGCGAGCGCCTCTACGAGGAGGTCGTGCGGCTCGGGCCTGAGGGGCGTGTCGCGATCCTCACCAGCCCCGAACGCGCCGACCCCACGGCCGCGACATTCGTGCTGCTGAACTCGGGATCGGAATCGCATGTCGGACCGGGCCGCGCCTGGGTGGAGTATGCCCGCGATCTCGCTCTCGCCGGGCGGCGAACGGTCCGGGTCGACTTCCTGGGCTGGGGTGAGAGCCCGGATGTCGGGCGCGCGCCGGGCAAGCCGTATGACCCGGCGTGCGTCGCTGAGGTCCACGCGATTGTCGACGCATTGCGGGCGGCAGGACACGAGCGTGTCGTCGTCGGTGGACTGTGCGCGGCGGCGTGGATCGCGCTCGATGCCGCACGTGACCTCGACGCAGCGGGCGTGATTGCCATCAACGCTCAGCTCTACTGGCAACAGGGTGACCCGGTGGAGATCGACTGGGATCTCATCCGGCTGTCGCGGACCGCTGAGATCCGCCGCATCCGCTGGGGTCAACGACTCGGCCTGTGGACGGCACTCGACGCGCTCGGGAGGCGCGCCCGCGCCGGCCGTTGGCTGGATCAGCTCTCCGCCGGCGAGACCCGGATCGAGCTGTTGTTCTCCGAACGCGACGACGGCCTCATGTTTCTCGAGCAGCGGTTCGGACGTCGCCTGTCGCGACTGCAAGCGACGGGCACGATCGGCTTCGAGGTCGTGCCCGAGATCGATCACCCGATGCACATGACGTGGCTACGGCCCCGGATGCTGTCGAGCCTGCGGTCCGCCCTGGAGCGAATCGATCGCACAGCCGTCCGCGGCGGGTCAGGCGCGGCCCAGCACCCAGCGGGGGCGTGACCACATCTGCCAGTGCTCCTCGACCACGTAGCCGACG
>CAJCHX010000660.1 GCA_903970215.1 Acidobacteriaceae bacterium | reverse complement strand
CGCCCAGCCGCCCCGCGGTGCTGTCCATGGCCTTCAGCACGCTCGACCCGTCCATCGCACCGCCCGGCGCTCACAACGTCACGTTGTGGGCCCAATGGCACCCGTACCGACTCGCGAACGGCGGCACCTGGTCCGAGATCGCCGGGCGGGAGGCCGACCGCGTGCTTGCGGAGGCGGACCGGTGGGCACCGGGCCTCGCGGCCTCCGTGACTCATCGCTATGCGCAGACCCCCGAGAACCTGGAGTCCGAGCTGGGTCTGCGCGGCGGCAACGTGATGCACGTCGAGATGGCACTGCACGACATGCTGCTGTTCCGGCCCACCCCGGAACTCGCGGTGCAGCGGGTTCCGGGCGCCGCCGGTCTCGCCTTGGCAGGCGCCTCGATGCACCCCGGAGGCGGGGTCAACGGCGCCAGCGGACGGACCGCCGCACGCCTGATCGATCGCGACCTCCGGCGCGGCGGCCGGGGACTGCTCGCCGATCTGGCGGCGAGGCTGGCACGATAGCCCTCGTGCCCGCGAGACGAACCACCCGCATCGCCACCCCTGCGCCCGCCGCCCGCGGCAGCGCAGTCCGGCCGGCTTCAGCCCGATCGGCGCCGGCCCGCCTGGCCGCCGTCGTCCTCGTTCTGCTCGCCGTGTGCGTGCCCGCGCTGACCGCCTGCTCGTCGGGTGCCGAGCCGGGCGACCGGGTGTACGGGCGGATCGTGGCCGCGCAGGTGCCGGCAGCCGACCCCAAGGGACCACAGCTGTCGGTGCCCGGCGAGCTCAACGGTCTCGCCTCGGTCGACGCCTACGACACGGCCGGCAAGGTGGGCACCCAGATGACGTTCGGGCCGCTCGCGTTCGGTCAGTTCAACGAGCTCGGCGACCTGGTCTCGCAGTCGTTCAGCAACGGCGCGGCCTCGATGAAGATGACGGTCTCGCGTACCGGCTCGTCCGTGGTACTCACCGGCACCGCGGACTTGACGTCACTGACCGCCGGCAGCGCCGTGGTGATCGTCTCGGTACAGTTCCCCGGCCCGGTGACGGCCACGAACGGCCACCAGGACAGCGACGACACGGTCACCTGGACGGTGGCGGGCGGCTCGTCGGCCGTGCTCACCAGCGAAGCCATCTACGCCGACCCGTCCGTCGAGGCGTTCACCAGGTGGGCATGGATCTGCGCGATCGTGGTGCTTGTGGTCGCGGCGCTGGTCGGCGCGGTGGCGTACACCCAACGCGACCGCAGCCCCCGCCCCGGTGCGGACGGGTCGCACGTGTCGCTGGCCGAGTTGCCGCAGCTGGTTCAGCGGCTGCGGGAGAAGATCGGCCGCTGACTCAGGCGGCGGCCGAGGCGCCGACGATTCCCAGGTTCGCCAGGACCTCCGACGTGGCGCGAGCGAAGTTCAGCGTGCAGAAGTGCAGGCTCGGCGCACCCTCGGCGAGCAATCGCTCGGCGATGGAGGTCGCGATCCCGATCCCCACGGCGCGAACGGCCTCGCGGTCCTCCTCGGGTCCGTCGCCGGCGGCGAGCTCGAGTTCGGCCCGCATCTGCGCGGGGATCTTCGCGTTGGACAACTCGGCCATTCGCTCTACGCTGCGCAGTGACGTGACCGGCATGATTCCCGGAATGATCGGCTTGGCGCCCTGTTCGGGGTCCGCGGCCGCGACCCGATCCCGCAACCGCAGATAGTCGTCCACGTCGAAGAACATCTGCGTGATCGAGTAGTCGGCGCCGGCCCGCAGTTTGCCCACGAGGAACCGGGTGTCGGTATCGAGGTCCGGTGAGCGATGGTGCCCCTCCGGGAACGCGGCGACGCCCACGCTGAAGTCGCCCAGTCCGCACACCAGCCGCACCAACTCCTCGGCGTGCTCGACCCCCTCAGGATGGCGCACCCACTCGCCGAGTGGATCGCCCGGCGGATCGCCCCGCAACACCAGCAGGTTGCGCACGCCTTTGTCGGCGTACGCCCCCACCAGCCCCCGCAGCTCCGCGACGCTGTGATTGACGGCCGTGAGGTGCGCCACCGGCAACAGGTTGGTGGTCTCGACCATCTCCCCCGTCACCCGCACCGTGCGCTCGCGCGTGGAACCACCCGCGCCGTAGGTCATGGATGCGAACGCCGGGTCCATCCGCTCGAAGGTGCGCAGGGCGCGCCACAGGCGGGCCTCGCCGGCCGCGTCGCGCGGCGGCATGAACTCGAGCGAGAAAGGAACCCGGCCCGCACCACGGATCGCGGCCAGCCGTTCCCCCACGGTCTGGCCCTCGACTGGCGGCCGCGGGTCCCGGTTTTGTTCCGTCACGCCCACCAGCATAGTTTTCCCCCATGGCATCGCAGCCGCACACCACCCTCGCCGACATCGCGGCAGCGGTGCAGCCCGAACTGGAGCGGTTCGTCGCCGACCGGCGAGCGCTGGTCGAACCGGTCGGTCCCGCGTTCGTGGCGGCGACCGCCGGCCTGGAGCGGTTCGTGCTGCGCGCCGGCAAACGGATCCGCCCGGCCTTCGCCTGGGCCGGCTGGCTCGCCGGTGGTGGCGACCCCGGTCCCGGCCCCGCGCGCCGTGCCTGCGCGTCGCTCGAGTTCGTGCAGGCCTGCGCGTTGATCCACGACGACATCATCGACGCGTCGTTGACCCGCCGCGGCTACCCGACCACGCACCGCGAGTTCGCGGTGCTCCATGAGACCCGCGGTTGGGCCGGGTCACCGGACCGCTTCGGCGAGGCCGCGGGGATCCTGCTCGGCGACCTCGCCCTGGCGTGGGCCGACGACATGTACCGCGACGCCGGACTGCCGCCGGAAGCGTACGCGCGCGCCGCGGGCGCATGGGCGGCGATGCGCACCGAAGTACTCGGCGGGCAGTACCTGGACATCCTCGGCGAGGTGTCCGGCGACGAGAGCCCGGACGCCGCGGAGCGGGTGGTGCGGTTCAAGACCGCTGGATACACGGTCGAGCGGCCGCTGCACGTCGGCGCCGCGCTCGCGGGCGCCGACCCGCACACCATCGAATCCCTCCGCGCCATCGGCGTGGACGTGGGCATCGCGTTCCAGCTCCGGGACGACCTGCTCGGCGCGTTCGGCGACCCGGAGGTGACCGGCAAGCCGTCGGGGGACGATCTGCGCTCCGGAAAACGCACGCCGCTGCTCGCACTCGCACTCGCCGCCGGCGGGCCGCCCGCACAGCGGCTCCGCGGCCTGATCGGCACGGACCTGGGCGACGACGGCGTCGCGGCCGCGCGCCAGGCGCTGCGGGAGACCGGAGCCGTCGCCGCGGTGGAGCAGCGGATCGCGGAACTGACGGCGCGCGCCACCGCCGCCGTCGCCGTCGCACCGATCCCGGAACCCGCCCGCGGCGTCCTGGCCGGACTGGCCGAGGTACTCGCCGACCGCCGGGCCTGACGTCGCGCCGCATCGCCGGGTGCGGCGCTTACAATCCGCGGGTGAGCAGATTCGGCGACTTCCTGCGCTCGCGGGACGGACGTCCCGCCGTCACCGGGTTCGCCGCACTGGTGTTGACGGTGCTGGGCAGCCTCGGGGCGGGTGCGGTGCGCGTGCACGACGTGGCGCTCGAGGACAGCCACCTGTCCTGGCTGCGATTCGGGCACGGTCTGATGCTGAGTTCAGTGGCCTTCTGGGTGGGCATCGCAGTGCTGGTGATCTCGTGGGTGCGGCTGGGCCGCGTGACCCTCGACGGCCGGGCGACGGTGGCACAGCTGCGCGGCACGCTGGTGCTGTGGGTGATCCCGCTGCTGTTCGCGGTACCGCTCTACTCCCGCGACGCATACTCGTACCTGGCGCAGGGCGCCCTGCTGCGCGACGGATTCGATCCGTACCAGGTGGGGCCGGTGGTCGACCCCAATCCGATCCTGAGCGATGTCAGTGGGATCTGGACCACCACCACCGCGCCCTACGGTCCCGCGTTCATCTTGATCGCCAAATGGGTCACGCAGCTGTGCGGCGACAACGTGATGTTCGGCACGATCGCGCTGCGGCTGGTGATGCTGCCGGGGCTGGCGCTGATGGCGTGGGGCGTGCCCGCGCTCGCCCGGCGGACGAGCATCATGGCACCCACGGGACGCGGCCCGCGCTCGACCGGTCGGCCCAGCCCCGCGGTATCCACCTGGTTCTGCGTGCTCAACCCGCTGCTGGTGGTCCATCTGATCGGCGGCGTGCACAACGAGATGCTGATGGTGGGCCTGATGGTCGCGGGCATCGTGATGGTGCTCGACCGCAAGCACGTCGCGGGAGTGGCCGTATTGGCGGTGGCCGTGGCGATCAAGGGGACGGCCGGGATCGCGCTGCCGTTCGTGGTGTGGATGTGGTACCACCACCTGCGGGCCGACCGGCGCCCCGGTCCGGCCGAGGCCGCGCGCCGGCCGTTCGTCGACTTCGTGCGTGTGGGTGTCGCGTCGGTGGCGATCTTCACGGCGGTGTT
>CAJCHX010000659.1 GCA_903970215.1 Acidobacteriaceae bacterium | reverse complement strand
GCTGACCAACGTGCGTCGCGTGCTGGCGAGCACGACCGGCGTGTCGCTGATCGTGACCGGACTGATCTGGGGGGCGATGCGGCTCGAGCCGCTGCGCTGGCTCGCCCTGGATGCCGGGCCGCTCGGCGCGGTCGTCTACCTGGCGATCGCCGGCGCTCTGGTGCTCACACTCACCTACGCCGTGCTCGCGCTCCTCGGAGTCCCGGACGTGCTCACGATCACGGCGCCGCTACGTCGCGTCGCCGGCCGGTTCGTACCCGCGCTGCGGATCGAGCCGGGAGCGGCCGACGAGGCAGACCGTGCCGGCGATCTGCTGGAGCGGCAGGAGGAGATCACAGCCCAGCTGCCGCGGATCGCCGACGATATCCACCTACCGTATGCTGGCCGGAGCCACGTCCCGCGCCGGTCCGAGGCCCTGGTGGGTGCGCATCCGACCGGCGTCCGCTATCGCAGAAGAGGAGCGTTCGCAGTGACCGACGACTCGGAGACTTCGAACGTCGCCTCCCCGTCCGAGCAGTCCGGCGACCACGCGGCGGGCATTCGTGGGCGCCGCGCGCCGTTGCCGGCCGAACGCGCCGCCGACCTTCGGCCGCCATCGCCCGGCGCCTCCCCGGCTCCGCAGGGCCCACCGTCGACGCCGCCCTCGGCCGATCGACCCGTGACCGGCGGCGTTCCCCCGACCGGCGCACCGTCGCGCGGTTCCGGTCCAACGCCCGATGCGCGACCCGACGGACCGCCCGCAGTCCGGCGCGGGCCGAAGCTCATCCCCGGCGCGGTGGTCGCGGGTGGGCGATACCGGCTGATCGAACACCACGGCGGTATCCGCGGCCTGCAGTTCTGGCAGGCGCGCGACATCAATCTCGATCGCGACGTGGCACTGACCTTCGTCGACTCCGAGCAGCGTTCCCCGGTGCCCGAGCGGGGCGACCAGATCAGCCTGCGCGGCGACGGCCCCCAGTCGATCCTGTCTCGTACCCTGCGCCTCGGCCGCGTGCATTCGACGGGTATCGCGCGAGTGCTCGATGTCGTCCGCGGCAGCTCGGGCGGCATCGTGGTCGCGGAATGGATCCCCAGCAGCTCGCTGTCCGAGGTGGCGGGGACCCACCCGTCGGCGATCGGCGCAGCCAAGGCCGTCCGCGCGCTCGCCGGCGCCGCCGAGAGCGCGCACCGTGCTGGGGCCGCGCTGTCGATCGATCACCCGGACCGGGTACGGATCAGCCTGGACGGGCACGCGTTCCTGGCATTCCCCGGCACGCTGGCCGACGCGACCACCGAATCGGATGTACGCGGCCTCGGTGCGGTGCTCTACGCGCTGCTACTCGAGCGTTGGCCCTTGGACGGCGCGACAGGTATCCGCCTGGCGACGGGTCCCGGCACCGTAGGCGGGCTCGCCCAGGCACAGGCGGGGCCGGACGGCGGCCCCGTCGAGCCACGCGACGCCAAGCGCGACATCCCGTTCGAGATCTCGGCGGTCGCGAGCCGCACCCTTGAGGGCGGACAGGGGATCCGGACCGCCGCTGCGGTGCAGCAACTCCTCGATCAGGCGTCGGTGGTGGACGTCAAGACCGACATGATCTCGCCCATCCAGGACGGCCCCGCCCGCGCCCGCTCGGATTCGGGTTCCAGCCGCAAGAGCTTGCCGACCAGCGCCGACGCCGCACGTGGACGCCTGCAGTCCGCCCGCGACTCGGTGATCGGGACCGGCGAGTCCAAGAAGCGCAACGTCCCCCTGCTGGTGATCCTCGCGTGCGCGGTGGCCCTGGTGGTGATCGTGCTGATCGCCTGGCTGGTGAACGTCTTCGCCGGCGGAAGCGGCAATCCGCAGCAGGGCTACGACTCCCTGTACCCCAACTCGGTCTCGGCGCCCACGGCCGGCACGCACCCAGTTGCACCTGCGCCGATCAGCGCCCCGATCCGGGGCACATCGGTGCAGCTGGTGGACTTCACGGCCAATCCCGACTCGTCGGCGAACATCAACGACGTGCTCACCGGCACCGGCGCCCCCTGGAAGACCGACACCTATCGGGCCGGCCCGGTGTTCGGCAATCTCAAGAAGGGCCTGGGTCTGATGATCACTCTGAACCGTCCGGTGACGATCACCGGCGGTTCCATCGTGTCCTCCACGCCGGGTACCACCGTGGAGGTGCGCACGTCGCCCACCGCGACCATCGACTCGCTCGACACGACGTCGCCCGTGTGGAGCGGCACGCTCAGTAACGGAACCACGCCGTTCACGGTCTCCACGGTGGCCCAGCGGACGCGCTACATCCTGGTGTGGATCACAGGCCTCACCCAGAGCGATTCGGGATCGTGGTACAGCTCGATCGGCGGCGTCACCTTCACCGGTTCGTGAACGGTCGCGGTCCCGCCGAGCGGCCCGCCACCCGGTCCATCGCCGCACTGCTGTCCATCGCTCTCGCTACGACCTGCGTGGCGTGCGGCAGTAGCTCGACGTACGGGCCGACGGTGCAGACCGCCGGTTTCGGCTCGGGCGCCCGGGCCGTCGTCGACTCCGACGGTGGCTCGTTGTCTGCTGCGGCCGCGACCAGGTTCTTCACCCACTCCGCCGCGGCCGTCGTCGCCGACGCCCACGATCCGACCGCGGTCCGTTCCGCCACCGCAGCGGCGACGACCGCACACATCCCCGTCCTGCTGCTCGACGAGCCCACTCGGACCGCCGTGGAGCTCGCGCTGGCCCACCTGGGCGTCGCCGTGGTGTACACCGCGGGTCACCCGGACCTGTCCGATCTCCAGGCGACCGGCGTTGCGGTGCAGCCCCTCGGCTCCGGCACCGCAGGCTCCGGTACTGCCGATCCGGCCGGCGGCGCCGATCCGGCCGGCGGCGCCGGTACCACCGCCTACGCCGGTACGACGGCCGACGCGGACGGGAACGTCATAGCCCTCGCCACCGATCAGACGGATCCCGCTGCGGTGGCCACCGCTCGCGCAGCGGGTGCGCAGGTGCTCACCCTGGCCGCACCGGATCCGCGGTCCTCGTCCGCGACCGCCGACGCACTGCACGCCGACGCGGATCGTCCGGTCGTCGCATTGGGCGACGAGTTCGGCTCGGCTGCAGACCTGCGTCGGCGGATCGACGCGTCGGGACACGGACCGCAGGTGATCGGCGGTGGCGCTCTGATGTTTCCCGGGCGGCGGTTCGTGGCGCTGTACGGAGCACCCGGAACACCGGCGCTCGGCGTGCTCGGCCAGCAGGACCTGCCCGCCGCGATCGCGCGTGTCAAAGCCCTCGCAGCGCAATACGCTCCGCTCTCCACAGTGCCCGTCGTCCCGGCGTTCGAGATCATCGCCTCGGTCGCCTCCGCGGCGCCCGGACCGGACGATCAGTACTCGTCGATGACCCCGGTCGCACAGCTTCTTCCGTGGGTCGAGGCCGCCAACAGCGCCGGACTGTATGTCACGCTCGACCTGCAGCCCGGACGCACCGACTTCCTCACGCAGGCGAAGGCCTATCAACAGCTGCTGGAGATGCCGAACGTCGGACTGGCGCTGGACCCGGAGTGGCGGCTGAAGCCGGACCAGGT
>CAJCHX010000658.1 GCA_903970215.1 Acidobacteriaceae bacterium | reverse complement strand
GCCGCAGCCGGCACGCCCACCCGATCCCGCTCACCCGCCCCACCGTGGCAGGCGTCGACACCTGGCGCAGCATTGCGTAATACGGCACGTTGGACAGCTCGTAGCTGACGGTACCCACCGCCAGCAGCACCAGCCCGAGCCACAGATAGTGGTAGTCGTCGCGAACTCCGACGCACGCCAACGTGCACGCGAACACGAGCGCGCTCCACACCCCCAGCGACCGTTTGCGGTTACCGACGGCATCCGACCGCTGACCCATGACGGGCGCGAGAACCGCGACCGACAGGCCTGCCGCGGCCATCGCCCAGGACAGCCAGGTGGTGGGGCTCACCGGCCCCGGAAGGTGAGCCCCGACCGACGAGGTGAGGTACACGGTGAACACGAAGGTGGTCATCACGGCGTTGAACGCGGCCGACCCCCAGTCCCACGCGCACCACGCCGCGACCCATGAGCGAGGTGGCGCGCTACCGCTTGGCACGCTTCTCTCGAACGCGCACGCTGATCCGCACCGGCGACCCGTCGAAACCGAACTCCTCCCGCAGCCGGCGCTCCAGGAACCGGCGATATCCGGCCTCCAGGAATCCGGTGCTGAACAGCACGAACGTCGGCGGCCGCGTCCCAGCCTGCGTCGCGAACAGCACCCGCGGCAGCTTGCCCCCGCGCAGCGGCGGCGGCGTCGCGGCCATGACGTCCTTGAGCCACGAGTTGAGCCGGCCGGTCGGGATGCGCTTGTCCCACGACTCGAGCGCGGACTCGATGGCCGGCACCAGCTTCCGCACCGCACGACCGGTATGCGCTGAGATGTTCACCCGCTGTGCCCACGGCAGCTGCACCAACTCGCGGTCGATCTCCTTCTCGAGCTGCAACCGACGGTCCTCGTCGACCAGATCCCACTTGTTGTAGGCGATCACCACCGCGCGGCCCGACTCGGTCACCATCGACAGCACCCTCAGGTCCTGCTCGGTCAGCGGCTGCGACGCATCGATCAGCACGATCGCCACCTCGGCCGCCTCGATCGCGCCCTTGGTGCGCAGCGAGGCGTAGAACTCGTGACCGCTGGCCTGGTTGACCTTCTTGCGCAGCCCCGCGGTGTCGACGAACTTCCACACCTTGCCGCCCAGTTCCACCAGTGAGTCGACCGGGTCGACCGTGGTGCCGGCGACGTTGTCCACGACCGACCGCTCGTCGCCCGCCAGCTTGTTGAGCAGCGAACTCTTGCCCACGTTGGGCTTGCCGACGAGGGCGATACGCCGCGGCCCGGCACTGCCGGTCCCCTCGCGCGGGGTCTCGGGCAGCGCCTCGAGGATCGCATCGAGCAGATCGCCGGTCCCCCGGCCGTGCGCGGCGGACACCGGGTACGGCTCGCCGAGGCCCAGCGACCACAGAGCAGCCGTCTCGGCCTCGCCGCGCTCGTCGTCGACCTTGTTCGCGGCCAGCAGCACCGGGGCCTTCGAGCGGCGCAGCGTCCGAGCCACGGCCTCGTCGGTGGCGGTCGCGCCCACGCGGGCGTCCACCACGACGACGATGGCGTCCGCGGTCTGCATCGCGACCTCGGCCTGCCGGGCGACCGACTGCTGCAGCCCCTTCGCGTCGGGCTCCCAGCCGCCGGTGTCCTGCACCAGGAACCGTCGGCCGGCCCAGTTCGCCTCGTACGAGATCCGGTCCCTCGTCACACCGGGAATGTCTTCGACGACCGCTTCGCGGCGGCCGAGGATCCGGTTGACCAGGGTCGACTTGCCCACGTTGGGACGACCGACGATGGCGACGGTCGGCAGCCGCAGAGCCGCCTCCGCAACCTCATCGGCGAACTCGCCGAACTCGCCTTCGGCGGCGTCCCACTCGGTCTCGTCGATCCACACGCCGTCTCCGGCGCCCTCGAGTTCGTCGCTCACGGTCGCACCACCCCCAACTTCGAAGCCACCAGGTCGAGCACGGCATCGATGGTCTGCTCGAGGGTGAATCCCGAGGTGTCCACGATGTCGGCGTCGTCGGCCGCACGCAACGGCGACGTCGCACGCGTCGAATCGGCCAGGTCGCGGCGCTGCACCGACGCGAGTACTCCGGCCTCGTCGCTGGGCAGACCCAACTCCAGGTTCTGCGCGTGCCGCCGACCGGCCCGGGCCTCGGCAGACGCGGTCAGGTACACCTTCACAGCAGCGTGGGGGAAGACGACGGTGCCGATGTCACGCCCCTCGACCACGATCAGAGAGTCGTCGTCGGCGGCGATGGCACGCTGGTAAGCGACCAGACGCACGCGGAGCTCGGGCACCGCCGACACCGCCGAGACGGCGGCGGTCACATCGTCCTCGCGGATCCGCCGGGCGATCGAGACACCGTCGAGTTCGACCTGCTCAGACACGGGGTCACAGCCGACCGCGAGTGGGAGGTCGACGGTCGCGGCGGCCACCGCAGCGGCGTCCGCAGGGTCGATGCCGACGTCGATGACGTGCACCGTCGCGGCGCGATACATCGCACCCGTATCGAGGTAGCGCGCGCTGAGCTGCTCGGCCACCCGCCGCGCCACCGTCGACTTGCCCGTCCCCGACGGGCCGTCCATCGCGATCACTTGTGCACTCACAGGCCGACCGCCTTGTACAACGCGCCGACCTCATCACGGCCGAGCACCCGGAGCGTCCCCGGCCGCTGCTCGCCCAGCGCCACGGCGCCGACATGCGTGCGGACCAGTCGTTCCACTGGATAGCCGACCTCCGCGAGCAGGCGCCGCACCACGTGCTTACGGCCCTCGTGCAGAACGATGCGCACCAACGACTTCCCTTCCGTTACCTCGAGTACCGAGAACCGGTCGGCCTTGACCGGTCCGTCCTCCAACTCCACGCCGTTTCGCAGCTTCTTACCCAGCGAGCGTTCGAATTCGCCGGTCACCCATGCCAGGTACGTCTTGGGCACCTCGTATGACGGGTGCATCAGCCGATGGGCCAGCTCGCCGTCGTTCGTCACCAGCAACAGGCCCTCGGTCTCGGCATCGAGGCGGCCGACGTGGAACAGCCGCTGCCCGGCGGCCACCCGCTCGGCGACGATGTCGCCGACGCACGGCCGACCCAGGTCGTCGCTCATCGTGGACTGCCAACCGCGCGGCTTGTTCAGGGCTAGATGCACCAGGTTCTCATTGACCATGACGCGGACACCATCCACCCGGACCACGGCGGTGTCGGGGTGGACGCGGCGGCCCTGCTCGGTGACGATCTCGCCATCCACCTCGACCCGGCCGTCGGCGATCATGTCCTCGGCGACCCGCCGCGACGCGACCCCGGCCTGAGCCAAGACCTTCTGCAGGCGCAGGCCTTCACCGGCGGCATCGCCCTCGGCGCCGTCGGCACCCGACGCGACGTTCTGACGGCGGGCGGGCTTGGCGTTGGAGATGACGGGAACCACCGGCTGCCTGCGAGGCTGGTCCGTGCGCGGCCTGTCGGCACGTGGCCGATCGCTGCGCGGCGCATCGGCACGAGGCCGATCAGAACGAGCCCCGTCGGCACGGGACCGATCAGAACGCGGCCCATCAGCACGGGACCGATCAGCACGCGGCCCATCGGCACGGGACCGATCGCTGCGCGACCCATCAGCACGGGACCGATCAGCACGCGGCCCGTCCGTACGGGACCGATCGCTGCGCGGCCCATCGGCACGAGGCCGATCGCTGCGCGGCCCATCTGTGCGACCTCGATCAGAACGGGGCCCATCAGTGCGGGGCTGGTCGGAGCGGTGTGGGCGCGACGGGCGATCGGTACGGGATCTGTCCGGTGTGCCATCACGGCGAGCGGGTCTCTTCATGGTCCTTCTCTTACAGCTTCGTATCGGTCACGCGTCGGGATCGAACGCGCCGGACCGGTCAGGTGTTCCCGCCCGGCTTCGAGCCAGGCGGGCGAATCGCGGCTCCGAGTCGAGGTCACCCGACAGGTCGTCGATCACATCCACGTCGGGTAGTAGCGGCGCGAGCGGCGGCAACTCGTCGAGGGACGTGAGGCCGAGGCGTTCGAGAAACAGCTCCGTAGTGGCATACGCCGCGGCCGACGTATCCGGGTCGGTCCCGGCCTCAGCGATCAACCCGCGGGCGACCAGGGTCCGCATCACGCCGTCGACGTTGACGCCTCGCACGGCGCCCACCTTCGCGCGGCTGACCGGCTGACGGTACGCGATGACTGCCAGAGTCTCCAAAGCGGCGCGGGTCAGCTTCGACCGGGCACCATCGAGCAGGAGCCGCTCCACGTAGGGCGCATAGTCCGCGCGGCTGTACAGACGCCAGCCCTCAGCGGTCCCGCGCAATTCCATGCCTGAGCCGCGGGTGGCGAGCTCCTCCCGCCATTGCGCGAGAGCCCGCGTCACCCGCTCTGTGGGCTCCTCGACCGCAGAGGCCAGCGATTCCGCGGTCGCCGGCGCATCCACGACCAGCAGCAGTGCCTCCAGGGCGGCCCGCAACTCGTCGTCGCCCAGCCCCTCGTCCGGTGCGATCACGTCGCCGCCCGGCTCAGCAACCACGTCGCTGCCCTGCTCCGCAACCACGTCGTCGCCCGGCTCATCGGTCGCGTCGCCGACCCGCACCGCGTCGATCTCGGTCTGTTCGCTCACTCGCCGTCCTCGCTTCGCACCGTCACATCGTCGGCGCGCTCGCCCGACCACCGCACGCGCAGCTCGCCCAGCGCCTCGGGCTGGTCGAACAGCACCGCACGTTCCCGGTACAGCTCGAGCAGAGCAAGAAACCGGGCCACCACCGCGACCCCAGAATCGCACCCTATGAGCAGCTCTGCAAAGGTCGCCCAGTGGTCCGGCGCGGCGCGCAGGCGATCGGCGATGATGCGTGCCTGCTCGGGGACCGAGACCTTGGGGACGTGTAGGTGGCCCAGACCCACCTGAGGCTTCGGTTTCGGCACGAAGGCAGCGGCCGCGATATCCGCGAACTGCTGCGGGGTCACACCGAGCGTCACCTCTGGGACCAGTCCCTCGTAGCGCGGCTCCAGCGAAGCCAACCGCGGGTAGCGGCGGTTGGCTTTGGCCTCGAGCTGGGCCATCAGCTCGGCGACCTGCTTATAGGCGCGGTACTGCAGGAGCCGGGCGAAGAGTAGGTCGCGAGCCTCGAGCAGTGCCAGGTCTTCCGGGTCGTCGACCTCACCCGAGGGGAGCAGCCGCGCCGCCTTGAGGTCGAGCAGCGTCGCTGCGACCACAAGGAACTCGGTGATGGCGTCGAGGCCGGCGTCGGTGCCCAGCCGTTTCGTGTGCGCGATGAACTCGTCGGTGACCACGTGCAACGCCACCTCGGTCACATCCAGCTGGCGCCCGCCGATCAAGGTCAGCAACAGGTCGAACGGACCCTCGAAGTTCGCCAGCTTCACTTGGAAGCCCGACTTCTCGACGCCGTCGGCCGCCGTACCCGTCTGCTCGGGCGCGGTCACCCCTCCTCGCGCTCGATGACCTCGCGCGCCAACTGGCGATATGCGGCGGCACCGCTCGACTTGGGTGCCCACGACGTGATCGGCTCGCCCGCGACCGACGTCTCTGGAAAGCGCACGGTGCGCGAGATCGCCGTGTCGTACACCTTGTCACCGAACACCTCGACCACCCGCGCCATCACGTCCCGCGCGTGCAGTGTCCGCGAGTCGTACATGGTGACGACGATGCCCGCGAGACGCAGCCGGAAGTTGAGGCGGTCTCGCACCTTCTCGACGGTGTCGGTGAGCAGCGCAAGGCCGCGGAGCGAGAAGTACTCGCACTCCATCGGGATGATCACCGATTCGGCGCATGCCAACGCGTTCACGGTGAGCAGGCCCAGGCTGGGCTGGCAGTCGATGAGGACGTAGTCGTAGCGGTCCAGGATGGGGTGCAGCGCGCGCGCCAGCGTCTGCTCCCGGCCGACCTCGTTGACCAACTGGATCTCGGCCGCAGACAGATCTATGTTCGACGGCAGCAGGTCCAAGCCGTCGACGCGGGTACGCAGGAGGACGTCATCTGCCGAGACGGCAGACTCCATCAGCAGGTTGTGCACGGTCAGATCGAGCTCGTGGTGCGCCACACCGAGCCCCGCAGACAGCGCGCCCTGCGGGTCGAGGTCTACCAGAAGCACCCGGCGGCCGTACGACGCGAGCGACGCACCGAGATTGATGGTGGTCGTGGTCTTGCCGACACCGCCCTTCTGGTTGCAGATCGCGATCACCTTCGCGGGGCCGTGGCTGATGCGCGGCGCCGGATCGGGGAACTCGCGGACCGGCCTGCCTGTCGGGCCGAGCGGGACTGCGCCGTCAGCGCGCGGCGCGGGTGGCTGGGCGTGGCGCAGTTCACCCAGATCGAGCCCCGGGTTGTCGGCATCCGGCGTCACCGTGCCCGCACCTCCTACAACCTCGTCTCACCCTTGGTGGTCCACCTTAATGGGCGGGTGCCGCGACACTACGAA
Source organism: Acidobacteriaceae bacterium (assembly GCA_903970215.1). Classification (GTDB taxonomy): domain Bacteria; phylum Actinomycetota; class Actinomycetes; order Mycobacteriales; family Mycobacteriaceae; genus Tsukamurella. The sequence goes on along the minus strand of CAJCHX010000658.1, from coordinate 420 downwards.
TGCGGTGCGTGTGTCCCGACCTGGATACTGGACGCTATGACCGCAGCCGATGAGAAGTACGTGTCCCTGGTGACGTTCCGGAAGTCGGGAGTCGCAGTTCCGACGCCCGTGTGGATCGTCCCGCTGCCCCAGGACCGGCTCGGCGTGTGGACAGCGCCCGACGCCGGGAAGGTCAAGCGCGTCCGCAACAATCCCGCCGTCGAGCTGACCCCGTGCGACGCCCGCGGGCGGCTGCGGGAGGGCGCCGAGACGGTGACGGGGACGGCGCAACTGATCGAGTCCGGGCCCGAGATCGAGGCGGTGCGCTCGGCACTTCGGCACAAGTACGGACTACAGGCGGTCGTCATCCAGTTCGGCAGCCGTCTGCGGGCGCTGTTCCGCAGCAGCGACCGAGTGGCGGTCCTCGTGATCGAGCCGACC